>JBOIEI010000193.1:0-4362 GCA_050741055.1 Burkholderiales bacterium
TTCACGTACAGCGTATCGAGCGCGAGCACCCGGTCCTGCGCGCGCGGACCGAGCATGAGGCGCAAGGTGGCACACGTCATGGCCAACGCGAGCAGGACTTGCGCAATCGTGATCGCGGCGGCGAGCAGATCGACGGGATTCACGGAAAGATCTCCAGCAACCGGCGCTCGTAGCGTTCCTTGATGACCACGATCCACTCGCTCTCGTCGATCAGGTCGAGAATGTGCAGCGTGAGCACGCCGCGCGACGAGTCGTAGCCGGCCCAGGCCGTGCCCGGTGTCGCCGTGACGATGCACGCCAGCGTCGCCAGGCCCGCCGGGCTGCGCAACTGAAGCGGGATATCGAGGAAGCCCGCGGTGCGCCCTCGAGCCCGGGGATGGATCACGATACGCGCCACGGCCAGGTTCGAGCGCACGATATCCGCAGCCACGACCAAGGCGAGCCCAAGGGCAACCCGCAGCCGGCGCACCGGCGTTCGCGGCGGACGCAGCGACGCATAGCCCAGCGCGGCGGCGACCGCGATCCAGAAGCCCAACAGCCAATGCGCAGCCGCGAGCGTCTGGTTGAGCAGAAGCCATACGACGGTCAGACAGGCCGTCAACAGCGAATACGGCAGCCAGATTCTCATCGCGGCGTAAGGACCTCCTGGATGTATTGCTGCGGGGTGTGCAACGTGTTCGCGGCATCCTGCAGGTAGCGCATGGCCGGGCCGGCTTGCAGGGTGAGCGCGATGCACAAGGCGAGCAGCAGGGCGATGGGCGCGATCTCGATCAGACGCACGCGGGGGACGCGCGCTTGGTGCGACGCCCAGAAGATGCGCACACCCGCCCGGCCCATCGCGATGGTGGCGGCCAACCCGGAAAGCGTAAGCAGCACCAGCATGATCCAGGCCGATGCGGCCACCGAGTCCGCGTCAAGCAACGCCGAAAGCAGGGCGAATTTCGCCAGGAAGCCGGGCAGCGGCGGAAGACCCGCCAGCAGCAGTGCACAGGCACCGAAGCTCGAACCGAGCACCGCGATGGCGGCGGGAATGGCAAGGCCGGTCTCCTCGTCCGGCTCGGGCTCGGCGTCCACGTCGCCGAAAGCTTCCGCCGTGACCGCCAGCACGTCGGCGCCGGGGCCGCGCGAGCGCTCCACCAATTCGATCAGCATGTACAACGCACTCACCGCCAAGGTGGAGACGACCAGATAGAAGAGCGCGGCGCCGGTGACCGCAGCCTGTCCGGCGCCGACCGCGGCGAGCAAGGTACCCGCAGACACGAGCAGGCTGAAGCCGGCGACATGGGTCAGATGCTGCGAGGCGAGCACGCCGATCACGCCGAAAGTCAGGGTGGCGAGCCCACCGTACACGAACACCGCCGCGCCGAAACCGGCCGATGCGCCGCTGCCTGCGCCGAACAGAAGCAGCCAAAGGCGCAGCACGGCATAGACCCCGACCTTGCTCAGGATTGCGAACATCGCCGCTACCGGCGCGGCAGCGGCCGCATAGGTGCTCGGCAGCCAGAAGCACAACGGCCACATGCCCGCCTTCACCAGAAAGGCGACGGCAAGAACCGCCGCGCCGATTTCGAACAGCACGCGGTCAGCCGGCCCGATAGCCGGAGCGCGCAAAGCGAGGTCCGCCATGTTGAGCGTGCCCGCGACGGCGTAGAGGAGGGTCGCACCGATCAGGAACAGCAGTGAGGCGGTGAGATTGACGACGATGTAGTGCAGGCTGGCCCGAACCCGGGCAGGACCCGAAGCGTGCAGCGCCAATCCATACGACGCAGCCAGGAAAAGCTCGAAGAAGACGAACAGGTTGAACAGGTCTCCGGTCAGGAAAGCGCCGTTCAAGCCCATCAGGAGAAACTGCAACAGCACGTGGAAGCGCGGCCCGCCCCGGTGCCAGCGCGCGAGCGAAAACAGTAACGCTGCGATGCCCAGGATGGCGGCGAGCAATACCATCATCGCGGACAGTCGATCGGCCACCAGCACGATGCCGAACGGCGCCGGCCAGTCACCCAGCCGATAGACGTAGGTCTGCGGAGCGTCGACCGAGCGTGCCAAGGCGAGTGTCGCCACCAGCAGCAGGGCAAGCGACGCGAGGCTGATGACCCCCTTCAAGCCATGGCGGCGCTCGTCGATGAGCAACATGAGCGCGCCCGTGGCGAGCGGCAGCACGACCGGAACGATCGGCAGGTGATCGGTCCAGGAGGTCACTGTTCCTCGTCCTCTTGGCCGTCGACATGGTCGGTCCCGGTGAGCCCGCGCGCCGCAAGCAGCACCACCAGCAGCAGCGATGTCATCGCGAAGCTGATCACGATCGCCGTCAGCACCAGGGCCTGCGGCAACGGGTCGGTGAACGCCGCAGGATCGGGCACGGCGCCCGCCGCGACGATGGGCGCCGCATCCACCTTGAGCCGCCCCATCGCCACGATGAATAGGTTCACCGCGTAGGAGAGCAGCGACAAGCCGATGACCACCTGGAAGGTCCTCGGCCGCAGCAGCAGCCAGGTGCCCGAAGCCGTCAATACGCCGATGGCGAGGGCGACGATGAGCTCGTTCATGACGGCGGTAGCCGCTCTCCCCGCCTGTCACGAGGGTGAGCCGGGGTTTCGAGAGCCGGCGAAGGTCCGATGCGCTGCATCGCATCGGGCCGAGTGCCCGCGCGAGCGGGCAGGGTGGTGTGGTGGTGAACGCGAATCGACTGGTGCGACAGGGCGATCAGGATGAGAAGGGTCGCACCCACCACCAGCAGGAACACCCCGATGTCGAACAGGAACGCGCTCGGCAGATGCAGCTCACCGAGCAGCGGAACCGAGACGTGCGCCGTATGCGAAGTCAGAAACGGATGCGCGAACAGCCAGGCGCCCACACCGGTGGCGCATGCGGTCAGGAGGCCGATGCCGATCAAGCGCACCGGACGCAGATCGAGCCGGGCCTCGGTCCAGCGCACCCCGCCGGCCATGTATTGCAGGATGAGCGCCACCGCCATGGTGAGCCCTGCGACGAAGCCGCCGCCGGGCAGGTTGTGCCCTCGCAAGAGCAGATAGAGCGCGAGCACCATGATGACCGGGAACATCAGCCGCATGATGAACAGCGGCGTCATCATGTCGTCCCGGGAGGTGTTCTCTTCCTGCGCTCGCTGCTGCGTCGGCGGCGCCACGCTCTCGCGTGCGGGCCGAAACCTGCGCAACAGCGCATAGACGGCGATTGCCACGGCGCCGAGCACGGTGATCTCGCCCAGCGTGTCGAAGCCGCGGAAGTCGACCAGGATGACGTTGACGACGTTGGTGCCGCCGCCTTCGGGATACGCGCGCGTCATGAAATAGTCGGAGATGGTGTCGGGCGGCACGCGCGTCATGACTGCGTAGGCCACGATGGCGAGACCGCTGCCTGCGATCAAGGCGATGGTCAGATCGAGCGATCGGCGCGGCAATGCGGCGCGCGCGCCGGCCAATGTCCACTTGAAAGGGATACGCTTGGGCAGCCAACGCAGACCGAGCAGAATCAGAACCGTGGTGACGATCTCGACCAGCAGTTGCGTCAGCGCGAGGTCGGGGGCGGAGAACCACACGAACGTGATGCAGGTGACGAGCCCCGCGCCGCCGGTGAGCATCAACGCCACCAGCCGGTGAAACTTCGCTTGCCAGGCCGCGCCTACGGCGCACGCCATGCCGATTCCCCACAGGATCGCGAGCGCGAGATCGGCATGCCCCAGAGGAAGCACGTCGATATCGAGACCGTGGCGATAGACGGGCCAGCACCCCGCGGCCACAGCGAGCAGCACGAGCCAGCGCAATTGCGGCTGCAGACGCGAGGTGCCGAGCAAGCGCTCCAGGACGCGGGCGCCCCGCCACGAAACCAGGACCAGCGCCCGGTCGAACAGCGAGCGTCCGTCGAGATCCGGCACCAGCGGCGCCCCATCGGTGCCGCGCGCCAGCCGCTTCTGCAGCAGCAGATACAGAGCCGCGCCGCCCGCCAGCGCGAACAAGCTCATGACGAGCGGCCGGTTGAATCCATGCCATAGCGCGAGGCTGTACTGCGGCGTATCCGCACCCAGCACCGAACGCACCGCCACGTCGAGAAAGGGCCCGATGGTGCGTGCGGGGAACATGCCCACCGCGACGCAGGCGAACACCAGCAGCTCGATCGGAAATCGCATCCAGCGCGGCGGCTCGTGCGGTGTGCGCGGCAGGCCCTGCGGGGCGGGCCCGAAGAACACGCCGTGAATGAAGCGCAGCGAATAGGTGACCGCGAACATGCCCGCCACGGTCGCGACATACGGCAGCGCGCGATCGAGCAGCGGCAACGGCCCCTCGACGTCGAGTGCCTCGGCGAAGAACATCTCCTTGGAGAGAAAGCCGTTGAGCAGCGGCACGC
>JBOIEI010000194.1:0-2190 GCA_050741055.1 Burkholderiales bacterium
CGATCATCCCGAGCAGGCTGCCGCCGGCCGCCAACGATGTCCCGCTGATCCCGGGGATCTCGAAGATCCATTGCGGCAGATAGATGATCAGGCCGAACCCCAGAATCCATCCCAGGCAGGCGCGCAACCACCAGGCGCCCGAGCGGGCCCACCACTCACGGTCAGCCTCCGTGGTCCAGCATCGCGTCAGCGCGACGTACACCGTGGTCGTAAGCCAGAAGCAGAAGAGCAGCGCCGGCACGGCGAAGACCGCCGTCAGCAGCCGGATCTGATCTTGCGAGCAATGCTGCAGCAACCCGGAAGCGGGCAACTGGACGAGCCAGTAGACGACGACGCCGCCCACCGCGCCGCTTGTCAGGATCATGACGAGATCCGCCGTTGCTGCCGCGATGGGATGCGAGCTGCCGCCGCTCGGAAGGGCGCCGATACCGCGGCAAGGGCGCCACACCATGCCTGCGACGCACCCGACGAGGTGCAGTGCGGCTCCTGCAAGCGCAAAGTCGCGCCACTCCCAATTCGCCAGCGCCGAGTGCCAGTTCGCGACCAGCGCTACGCAGGCCGCACCGAGGAGAATGGGCAGGAAGCACAGAACCTGGAAGTGATCCTTGGGGCGCCCCTTTTCGTCCGGCGTTTCGTCCGGCGGCAGATCCGCCACCACGTATGCGATGCCGGCCGCGATCAGCAGCGCGGATGCCCATAGCATTGCGTTGACCCACGTGGATGCGGGTGGGCTCATGGCAAGGCTCAGGTACAGCCGCGGTACCAGAACCACTGCGAGCAGCAGCGGCAGCAGGATTGCCCAGTTGAGGATGAGGTTGCGCAGGAAAATGGAGACCAGGGAGAAGGCATCGGTGGAAAGGCCCAGCACCGGGCTCAGGTAGTTGCTGTAGCTGCGCAAATGCCGCACTTGAGCGGGCTCGGTGCTGCCCGCCAGCGTGGCTTGCACGGCTGCTACATCGCCGTTCGCCTCGCGGATCCAGCGCGACAGCCAGCTGCCGATATAGCCGCCGCCGGAGACCGTCGAGAGATAGTGAAACCGGGAAAGGAGCTTGCGCTGAGCGAGGCCCTGCAGCACGCCCAGGGCGAACGTGGCACTTCGGATGCCGCCGCCCGACAGACAAAGCGCCCATGGCGCGTTGTTCGTCGCAGCCGCTGCGAGGTCTTCGGCTTCCGGTCCGGGCTGCGCTCGCGCATGCGAGCTCGGCAAACCGAGATACGTGCGCTCCTGCTCCAGGACGTGGTCAACGCAGACGGAATCTTTCACGACGGGTTCGATACGCATGATCCCTCCCCCTGAGTAATCCTGCCGTCCGTCGCCGGGCCGGTGTCATAGGCGTCTCGATGCGACCGCCTCGACAGCCGGGTCGACCTCGGATCATTATTGCCACTGTCATGCGCCGCTGCAAGACCGAGCGATCTTACGGGACGGCATAGATGGTGACATCGTTCGGATGGCCGATGCGCGGCCTCGGCCGCGCTCATGCGGATCGGGTGATGCGATGTCGTTTGGGTAAGCAGCTTGACTTTGGTTCGGCGGTCATGCGCCAGGAGTGAATTCACTGCTCCTGCGACTTTTGCAGGGCTGCGATTGCCGCATCGGTGTGCGCTCGCGTCCGCATGGTGGCCTTCCGCCGACGGACGGCAGCTTGACCCTTGCGGGCCAAATCGGAATACTCGACCGAAGGTCGCCTGGGCGCGCGTGCGCGAAAAGACATCGAGGAAGCGGCCGGAACCCGTTCGATAGCGCCGAAGCGCCTGGCCATCCTGCCGGACGTGCCCACGGTGAGCGAAACGCTTCCCGGCGTGGCGGTCCTCAACTGGTACGGCGCGCTGATACCCGCGGGCGTTCCGCGCGAGCGGGTTGGCCGGCTGCACGGCGAAATGGTGAAAGCGATGCATGCGCCGGACATCCATGCGAAGCTCGCCTCGCACGGCTTCGATGCCAACGGCACGACGCCCGAGCAGTTCGGCGCGTTTCGCAAGGCCGAAACCGCGCGCTGGGGCAAGGTGATCGAGCAGGCGGGCGTCCAGAAGCGGTAGCGGCTGAGCAACAGCAGCGACTGACTCCGCCACGAGTTGCGGCGCCTTCGAAGCGGCCGTGCTCGCATTCGCCCTCGGGCTCTCAAGCAGGATTCGCCACATCCGGGCGAACTCCCGCGGTAGACTTTGGCTTCAAGCCCTCAACAAGAC
>JBOIEI010000195.1:0-8940 GCA_050741055.1 Burkholderiales bacterium
CGAGCCGAGCGCCTTGCGCACCGCATCGAGCACGGCCTTCATGCGAGCCGCATTCTGCTCGGCGGCCGCGGCCGCATTGTCGGCGCGCGTCGTGACCCCGAAGTGAAGCTGGGCCGTATCGGGCGCGACCCTGACTTCCGCCTCTCCCGTCACTTCGATGTACGGGGGCCGAGCGGGCTCGGCGGCGATGCTGCTCGCGCCCCAGACGGTGCAAAGGAGGCAGAAGCCGACAGCGGCAAGCATGGCCGCGCGCATGCGAGATGCGGAATTCACTGCGGTGCAATGATGCGACATGGCGGCTCCGAAGGTGTGTGCGGGCGATAGCGCCGCATCGAGCGTGCCGGCGAAACCGGCGCGCCTCGAACGCGCGCGCTTCAGTCGGCGGGCAGACCGTTGCGCAGCAGATCGCGCGCGATGAACCAGCGATGGATCTCGCTCGGTCCTTCGTAGATCCGGAACGGCCGGCAGGCGCGATAGATGTACTCGAGCGGCATGTCCTTGGTCATCCCCATGCCGCCGAACATCTGCATGGCGCGATCGACCACGCGCGCGATCAGCTCGCTGCCCTGCAGTTTTACCATCGCCGCTTCGCGCCGCCAGTTCTTCTCGCCCTGATCCATCTTCCAGGCGAGCCGCCAGGTGATCCAGCGCACCATCTCCATCTCCTGCCAGCTGTCGGCGATGGCCCATTGCACCGCCTGACGATCGGCGAGCAGCGCGCCGAAGGTCTTGCGCTCGTTCGCCTGCGGAATCATGAGGTCGAGGCAGCGGCGCGAATAACCCATGGCGCGGCAGGCGATCTCCATGCGGCGCACGCCGAGCCGGTTCTGCATCGGCCCGAAGCCGTTGCCCACGGCGCCGAGCACCTGATCATCCGTCACTTCCACGTTGTCGAAGAAGACCGCGTAGGGTGCGTGCTCGCCCACGGTGTTGAACACCGACGGGATGGAAAGGCCCTGCGTGCCCTGATCGACCAGGAACGCGGTGATGCCGCCACGCGAGCCCTTGGACGGATCGGTCACGGCCATGACGATGATGAAGTCGGCCTTGCGCGCGCCGCTGATGAAGATCTTCTGGCCGTTGATGATCCATTTGCCGTTCTTGTATTCGGCGCGGGTCTTCATTCCGGCAGGATCGGAGCCCGCGGCCGGCTCGGTGATCGCGATCGAAGCCTTCTTCTCGCCGTTGGCGTAAGGGATGAGGTACTTCTGGATCTGCTCGCCCTTGCAGGTCTCGCGCAGCATCCACAGGTTGGGGCTGTCGGGCGGCAGGATGAACGGCGTGATGCTGTATTTCATCTCCTCGATCACGACCGCCTTGGCCAGCATGCCAAGGTTCTGGCCGCCGTACTCCTCGGGCACGTCGATGCCGTAGAGGCCGATCTCCTTGGCCTTGCGCTCGAGCTCCTGCTCGACATCGGGCGCGATCAGCGGTGCGTCCGTGAGCCCGCGCTCCGCTTCGCGGCGAATGACCTCCTTCTCCAACGGGATCATTTCCTGCTTGACGAAGCGCGCGACCGTGTCGCGCAGCATGCGCAGCTCTTCGGGCAGCGTGAAATCCATGGGGGCTCCTGGCGACAGCAACGGAAACAACGATTTTAGCTAGCGCGCAGCCGCCTTCGCCGTGCGTGCACTGTGAATCGCCGTCCACACCTTCGCCGGCGTGAAGGGCATGTCGAGGTGCGCGATCCCGAGCGGGCGCAACGCGTCTATCATCGCATTGGTCAGCGCCGGCAGCGAGCCACTGCAGCCGGACTCGCCCACGCCCTTGGCACCCAGCGCGTTGGTGGGTGTGGGTACCGGATGATCATGCACGATCATGTCGGCAATCCAGCCGGCGCGCGGCATCACGTAGTCCATGAAGCTGCCTGCCAGCAGTTGCCCGGTCGCCTCGTCGTAGCGGGCATGCTCGCCGAATACCTGCCCGGCGCCTTGCATCACGCCGCCCTGAACCTGGCCTTCGACCAGCACCGGGTTGATCACGTTGCCCAGGTCGTCGACCGCGGTATAGCGCACGACCTCGGTCGCGCCCGTCTCGGGATCGACTTCCACCTCGGCGATGTGGCAGCCGTTCGGAAAGCTCATGCCGAACGTGCCCTCGGCGGTCGCATCGAGCGGATGCGGCTGCTCGCCGGCGAGGCGCCGAGCCAGGTCGAGAAATCCGATCGACCGATCGCCGGCTTGGAAGGCACCCTCGGCATAGTGCAGCTCGCTTTCCGGCCGGCCGAGAATTGCGGCGGCGTGCGGCCGGGCGCGCTCGATCAGCTTGTGGCCGAGCACGTGGAACGCGCTCCCCGTCCCGAGCACGCCGCGCGATCCGCCGGTGCCGTTTCCGACCAGCTCAGACGGGGGCGGCATTGGATGGAAGCGGATGCGGCTCGCGTCGATGCCGAGGATGCGCGCAACGATGTCCGGGAACGTGGTCTCGTGACCCTGGCCCGACGACTGCGTGACCGCGTAGAGCGTCATGTCGCCGTTGGCATCGAAGGTCACGGCGACTTCGTCCTTGGGCGCAGCGCCGCCGCCGCCGGCTTCGAGATACGTCGCGATGCCGATGCCGCGTAGCTTGCCTTGCGCCGATGCCTGCCCGCGCCGCACCGGAAATCCCGCCCAGTCGGCGCGCGCCAAGGCATCCTCCATGACGCCTTCGAAGTCGCCCGAGTCGTAGACACCCCCGTTCGCGATCCGGTAGGGCATCGCCGAAGGCGCGATGAAGTTCTTGCGCCGCAGCTCGATCGGATCGAAGCCATGCTCGTGCGCCGCGTGATCGACCAGCCGCTCGATCGCATAGGCGATATCCGGCCGGCCGGCGCCGCGATAAGCCGACACCGGCACGGCATTGGTGTAAGCCAGGCGCGTGCGGCCGTAGATGTGCGGGATGGCATAGACGCCGCCCATCGTCACGGTCAGATTCTTGGTTGCGATGAGGGCGCCGAACGCGGCTGCATAGGCGCCGAGATCGGCACGGTCGTCGAAGTGGATGGCGAGGAATTTGCCTTGCGCATCGATGGCGAGCTCGCCGGTGAGCGAAATGGCGCGGCCGTGGAAATCGCTGACAAAGGTTTCCGCGCGCGTGGCGACCCACTTGACCGGATGGCCGAGCTTGCGCGCCGCCATCATGATCGCGAAGTACTCCGGGTAGGCGGCGCCGCGCACGCCGAAGCTTCCGCCGACATCCTGCGCGACCAGGACGAGCTTGTCGTTGTTCAGGCCCGTCACATAGGAAAGCTGCCCGCGCATGCCGCCCACGCCCTGCAGCAGCAGATGCACGGTATAGCGGCCGTTGTTCGCGTCGTATGCGGCCAGGCACGCGCGCGGCTCCATCGGGTTGCCGACCAGACGCTGGCTGTCCACGGTGAGCTTGCTCGTATAGCGGGCGCGGGCGAAGGCGTCCGCCACCGCTTGCGCGTCGCCCGACTCGAATTCGAACGCGAGATTGTTCGGGATCTCGTCGTGCAACTGCGCCGCGCCTGCGCGCACGGCCGGGTCGAAGCCGATGACCGGCGGCCGATCGTGATACTCGATCTCGATGAGATCGCGCGCGTCTTCCGCGATCGCCGCCGTGCTGGCGACCACGATCGCAACCGGCTCGCCGACATAACGCACCCGCCCGATCGCCAGCACCGGATGGAACGGCTTCGACATCGGCCGCCCGTCCTTGCCGGGATAGCTCACGACGTTGGGCAAGGACTTGAAGTCTTCCTCTTTCGTGTCTTCCCCGGTGTACACGGCCAGGACGCCGGGCAGCGCCAACGCCTGCGACGCATCGATGCGCACGATTTCGGCATGCGGCCGGTCGGAGCGCACGAATACCGCATGGCATTGGTCGGGCAGATTCCAGTCCGCGGTGTAACGTCCCTGCCCGGTGATCAGACGTAGATCTTCGCGTCGTCCCATGATGCTTTACCCTCCTGCGTCTCGCTGCTGTGATGGTCGGTCGTCCGGCCGCGGCTGCGGCAAAATTCTCGCATACTCGTGCGCGGCCGATCGCGGCGCCTCCGGTACACTCTCAGGCCGATGCTTCTGCGGGCTTCCGAAGCAGCGAAAGAGCAGGAGCAGCAATGCTGCCCCGCACGGGGGGCGGGCCGCTCGCTCTCTCACCCCGAAGGGAGCGGAGAGCGAAGTGCGGAAAGCGCTGGTCAGCACTTTCCGGTCGTCGATAACGGAGGATAGGCCATGGATGTCGAATCGACACTGCGCGTCATCAACGAAGCCGACTACCCCGGAGCGCCCGGCGTCACGCAGGGCCAGACCTATAAGCGCCTGGTGGGCTGTCCGGAGGTGGTCGAGACCGACCGCGTGCGCCTGGGGCGCGCGAGCTATGTTCCCGGCACCTACGAGCAATTGCACTGGCATCCGATCGAGGCCTGCTATTACGTCATCTCGGGACACGCCACCGTGCGCGACATCAATGGCAAGGAGTACGAGGTCGGTCCCGGCTCGATCATCTACGCCCCGCCTGGCATCGCCGGCGCGCACGAATGGGAAGTAAAGGAAGGGCTGGAGCTGATCGACATCCGCGCCACCACCGAGACCAATCGGAAAATGCAGTTCACCGTCGACAAGGCGACGCGGCGCTCCTACATCGACCTGGCGGAGCTCGCCAAGCGCGAAGGCATCCACTTCAAGTCGCACTACTGAGGTCAAGCCGCCAGCCCTCGCGACGACAACGTACGTCGCCACAGCGGGAGAGATGCGCCCAGCATTACACGGCGCGTGCGAGACGCCCACGCAGCAAATCTGGCGCCCGGCAGCTGTCGCATTGTGCAAACGTCAGGCTTAGCGCGTAGCAGCGGACGATGGTACGCTCGTCAGGATTGACTCGCGGAGTGTGTCGATCATGCGCTACCGGCTCTATTATTGGCCGCATATTCCCGGCCGCGGCGAGTTCGTTCGGCTCGCGCTCGAGGCGGCGGGCGCCGATTATGTCGATGTCGGCCGACTGCCCGAAGACGAGGGCGGCGGTCGTCCCGGCATCGCGCGCCTGCTCGCCGAGCCGCTCGGCGGACGGGCTGCGTTCGCGCCGCCGATTCTGCAGGCAGGCGAGCTCTACGTCAGCCAGACCGCCAACATCCTGCAATACCTCGGTCCGCACCTGACACTGGTACCGGAGGACGAAGCGAGTCGCCTGTGGGCGCACCAGCTGCAGCTCATCATGGCGGACTGGCTGGTGGAGATCCACGATACCCATCACCCCGTCGCCAAGAGCTTGTACTACGAGCAGCAGAAGCCCGAGTCGGTGCGGCGCGCGGCCGATTTTCTCGAGCTGCGCCTGCCGAAGTTCCTGAACTATTTCGAGCGCCTGCTCAGCGCAACCGGCACCGCCGAGCCGCGCCTGGTCGGGCGCGCGTGGTCGTACCCCGACCTGTCGCTGTTCCACATGATCGAGGGGCTGCGTTACGCCTTTCCGCGCGCCATGCTGCGCCTCGCTCCGACTTATCCTCGCATACTGGCCTTGCGCGAGCAGGTGAGCGCGACTGCGCGCATCGCCGCCTACCTCGCATCGCCACGGCGCATGGCGTTCAACGACAAAGGGATATTCCGGCACTACTCCGAGCTGGATCCCTGACTGGGCATGAATGCGTCGCGCGCATGCGCGTGGCGCCCGAATCGTCGATCACAACATTCGCGGAGTGCCCGACCCGAGCATTTCCGCTCATCCTCCGGAGGGAAAGAGGGTCGAGATGTCCGAAGCAACAACCGTCAAACACACGTTCTGGTTTCACGAATCGAAGACACCCAGTGTGGCCGATTGTCTCGAGAAAGAGCACCGCGACATCGAGGTGCATCGGCTGCGCTACGACGCGCTGTCCGAGCAGAATTGGGAAGTCATGGCGATCTGCCATGCCTACTGCATCTCCTCCTCACGCCACGAAGTTCCCGACGAATACAGGTGTCGGAGCGACTTGCTCGCGCGCTGTCCGCAGCTGCTGGTCGTCTCCACCACCGGCGCGGGCTACGACACCATCGATCTGGAAGCCTGCACCGACGCGGGCGTGCTCGCGGTCAACCAGGCCGGCGCGAACGCGCAGGCTACGGCCGAGCATACCGTCGGCATGCTGCTGGCGCTCACCAAGAACATGCCCTGGACCGACCGGTCGCTGCACCGCGAACGCGGGGTGGACCGCGAGATCTTCAAGGGCTGGAACGCCACCAAGGCCACCATAGGCTTGATCGGGCTGGGCGAAGTGGGCCGGCGCGTGGCGCGCATCTGCACTTCGGGGCTCGACATGCGGGTGCTCGCCTACGATCCGTACCTCGATGCGCAGGCATGCCGCGCGCGCAGCGCCACCAAGGTGAGCCTCGACACCCTGCTTGCCGAAGCGCGCTTCGTATCGGTGCACTGCCCGCTCACGGCGGAGACGCAGAACCTCATTTCGTCGCGCGAGTTCTCGCACATGCAGATGGGCGCGATTCTGATCAATACCGCGCGCGGCGGCATCGTCGACGAGCATGCGCTTGCCAATGCGCTCATCAGCAAACGCCTGGCCGGAGCCGGGGTGGACGTGTGGGCGATCGAACCGCCGCCGCTGGGGCATCCGCTGCTCGGGTTCGACAACTTCATCGCCACGTGCCACACGGCCGGCGTGACCACCGAATCGCGCCTTGCGATGGCGCAATGGAATGCCGACCAGGTGGCAGTGACGTTGCGCGGCGGGCGCCCACCGCGGCTGCTCAACCCGGCCGCCTGGGCGCGCTTCAGCCGGCGCTTCGAAGCGATCTTCGGCTTCGCGCCCGATTCAGACTGAGCGCGCTCCGGCAATCCCTTCGTCGTTATGCGGCTGGGGCGACGGCCCGGCGCTCTTGCACCGAGGCGAGCACCGCCTGCGTGGTCGCGACCACATGGATGCACGCCTCGCCGTCGGGCAGCAGGCTGCGCGTGCCGGCGATCTCGCCCTCGAAAGCGCGCACCTGCAACTCGTAGTTCGGGCTCGCCTTGAAGCGCTCCTCGCTGCTTCCTTTCGGATCGCGCACCCGTACGAAGTGCTCGGGCACGAAGCGCAAGGCGGAGGTGATCAGCGTAGCCTCCGAGCCTTCGATGATGAGATTGTTCTCGGCAGCCGCAATCTCGCGCGTGGCGCGGATCACGGCGTGGCAGTCTTCCGACATGCGCCCGAGGATGGTGATCTGATCGTCGGCCTCGCCTTGGCGACGGTCCGGATGGGTAAAGGCGCTCACCTCGGCGAAGCGCTGGCCGATGAGCCATTGCACCTGGTCGATCAGATGCACGCCGACGTCGTACACGACGCCGCTTTGGTGCACATCGGTGCGCCAGGTGGTGCGCGGCGGCATCGCCGAAGCGCGCTCCAGCGAAATCGCGGCGATGCGCCCCAGGCGCCCCGAGCGCACGATCTCCCGCGCCCGCACCACCGCCTCTTCCAGGCGAAGCTGGTGCGCCACCCGCAAGATCACGCCCGCACGCCTGCACGCTTCGGCCATCTCGCGCGCTTCGGCCACATGCATTGCGAACGGCTTTTCGCACAGCACGTGCTTGCCGGCGAGCGCTGCCGCCAGCACGATCTCGCGGTGCGTGGCATTGGGCGTGGCGACGTAGATTGCGTCGACGTCCGGGTCCGCCATCATGGCGTCCAGGCTCGCGTGTACACGCTCGACCTGAAAACGCTCGGCGAACGCCTTGCCTTTCTGCGGCGAGCTGCCGAGGCACGCAGCCATGCGCGAGCCCGGGCTTTTCAGCATCGCCGGTCCGGTGAAATCGGTGCTGACCCAGCCCAGGCCGATAATGCCCCAGCGCAGCGGCGAAGCGGAATTGCTCATTGCGATCTCTCCATGGTGCGCCCGGCAAGCTGCGCTCGATTCATGCCTTCGCGTGTCGGTCAGCGGCTTTCGAGCCGGGCCGGCGCGGGCAGAAATATCCGGGCTACTTCGGCTCGATGCCGGCTTCCTTCGCCAGCTTGGCAAACTCCGTCACCTGCTTGCGCAGGAAGGCGCCGAACTCCTCCAGCGACCCGCTCGCCTTGAGCACGATGCCGCGCTCGAGGAAGCGGCTGTGCACTTGCGGCACGGCAACCGCTTTCGCGACTTCCTGCCGGATGCGCTCGCGCATCTCGCGGGGGGTTCCGGCCGGCGCCACGATCCCGTTGAAAGTCGCATCCTGAAAGCCCTTCAATCCCGCCTCTTCGATGGTGGGCAAATCGGGAAACAGCGCCGAGCGCTCCTTGCTGGTGACGCCGAGCGCGCGCAGCTTCCCCGCCCGGATGTGCGGAAACGACGTGCTCACCTGGTCGAACATGATCATGACCTGGCCACCGATCAGATCGACGATCGCCGGCGCATTGCCCTTGTAAGGGATGTGCCTGAGCTCGATGCCGGCGGCGCGGCTGAACATCTCGGCCGCGACGTGACCGGTCGATCCGCGTCCGGCCGAGGCGTACAGCAGATCGCCCGGGCGCTTCTTCGCCAGTGCGATCAGCTCCTGCGTGGTCTTCACGGGAAGCGACGGATTGACCGATAGCACCATCGGGATCTCGGCCATGAGCGACACCGGCTCGAAGTCCTTGAGCGGATCGTACCCCGCCGCCAGGACGATCGCGGGCACACGCGCGAACGTATTCGATACGGTGAGGTAGGTATAGCCGTCGGGAGCCGACGCCTTCACCGAGCGCGTGCCCACGATGGCGCTTGCGCCAGGGCGGCTCTCCACCAGCACCTGCTGGCCGAGGCCCTTGCTCACCTGCTCGGCGATGGCGCGCGACACGATGTCCTGATTGCCTCCAGCGGCCACCGGGTTGATGAAGCGCACCGGCTTGTTCGGATAGCCGCCTTGCGCCTGCGCAGTCGCCACCCCGACCAGTGCGCCGGCCGCGGCCACGGCCGTTTGCGCGGCCAATTTTCTGACGCCGGCTCGCGCGGCCCATTTACTGTTCGACACGAAAATTTCCTCCTTGTGTTCGAGCCGCCGGTTCGCTCGGTGGCTCGTTTC
>JBOIEI010000196.1:0-4381 GCA_050741055.1 Burkholderiales bacterium
CATGCCGACAGAGGCATCGCGCGCCGCGGGGCTCTGTGGCGCAGTCGCCGGGCCTTGCGGCGCAGCCGTGGAGCCCTGCGACATATCCCCTGGGCCCTGCGGCGTAGCCGCAGGCGGCGGCGACGCAACGCCACCGGCAGCCTCGCTGGACTGCGTTGCTTCGGCGGCGGGCTGGGTCGGGCTATCGGTCACGCGCTCGGGCGACAAGGGGACCGTCGCTTGTGCGGGCGCTGTGGCTTCGGGTGCCGGCAGTTGCGGTGCGGAAGGCGTTTTGCCCGGCGCGACGGACCCGATGCTTCCACCAACCGCAGGCACGCGCCCGCGCCACCATTCGTACGCGGCCGCAAGCGCAGCTGCGGCCACCACCACCACGATCACGCCGAGCCATAAGCGCCCATGGCCGCGCCGCGTGGTCTCGGGCAACGTGCCGGCGATCTCGTGCGCGCGCAACGGCACGTCGCCGCCGAGCGCCGGTTCCAGCGCGTGCAGCAGCGGAACCGGGTCGAGCTTGAGCACGCGGGCGTAGTTGCGCACGAAGCCGCGCACGAACACCGCCCCGGGAAGCTCGCCGTAGCGGTCGGCCTCGATCGCTTCGACCTGCCGTGGAGAGATGCGCATCTGCTCCGCGACTT
Organism: Burkholderiales bacterium; assembly: GCA_050741055.1. Taxonomy (GTDB): domain Bacteria; phylum Pseudomonadota; class Gammaproteobacteria; order Burkholderiales; family WYBJ01; genus WYBJ01. The sequence continues at coordinate 633 of JBOIEI010000196.1, forward strand.
GCGCGATCGAAAGGCCGTTGGCCTCGCGCGCCGTGGCTAGCGCAGCCCCCGGCGTAGCGGCCAACGCCGCGTCGGCGCCGGGTAGCTCGGTCATTCGTACTGCCTGTTCAGCAACGCCTGGGCTTCACGCGAATTGGGGAAGTTCCTGCGCAGCTGCAAGCCATAGCTCGCCTCGGCGTCGCGGTCTCCCAGGCGGCGCTCGATGCGCAACGCCAGCCATAGCGCTTCGGCGCTGAACGTCGAGCCGGTGCGGTTGAGCCGCGTGAGGTAATCCTTGGCGGCAGGGACATCGCCGCGGCTGAAAGCCAGATCGGCCAGCTGGTACAGCGCCTGCGGGTGCGCGGGCTGGCTGCTCAATGCACGCTGGAAAAACTGTGCCGCGCCGGGGGCGTCTCCGCTGGCGCGCGCGCACAGGCCGGCATTGACGAAGGATTTGTCGGGATTCTGGTACAGCGGGTTCTTTACCGCGTCCAGAAAATGCTTGATGCCTTCCGCGTAGCGCTGGCGCTGGCACAGGAACCAGCCGTAGTTGTTGTTCGCGTCCGAATCGAGCGGATTGAGGCGCAGCGCGTGCGTGAAGTTCTGCTCGGCGGCGGCATCCTCGCGCAGCGCCATGTACACCAGCCCCAGCATGTTGTACGCCGGACCGTGATTCGGATCGGCGCGCAGCGCCTCGTTCAGTTCCTCCAGCGCGACGGCGTAGTTGCGCAGCTCGTAATAGCCGGCGCCCAGCTGCGTGTGCAAGGTGGCGCGCGTGCGAGCATCGGCCTGTTGCGGCGTCAGCGGCGCCTCCGGCGTGTGCGGCGGCGCTACCGGCTGCTGCGCGCAGCCCCCCAGGACGGCTGCGCACGCCAGATACACGAGCTTCTTGTTCATGCCTGAATCTCCGCCGCACGGCGTTCGCGCCGACGGGTACGATCCTGTACCCGGCCGGCCAACTGGCCGCACGCCGCATCGATTTCATCGCCGCGTGTACGGCGAACCGTCGTGATGAGCGCGGCGCGCAACAGGATGTCGCGGAAGCGGGCCACGGCATCCGGGGTCGAGCGCTCGAAGCCCGAATCCGCGAACGGGTTGAACGGAATGAGATTGACCTTGCACGGCAGGTCGCGCAGGCGCGCAACCAGCTCGCGCGCATGCTTCGGGCTGTCGTTCACGTCGCGCAGCAGCACGTATTCGAACATGATGAAGTCGCGCGGCGCTCGTTCGAGATAGCGGCGGCAGGCGGCGAGCAGCGTGTCGATGGGCCATTTGCGGTTGATCGGTACCAGGCGGTCGCGCAGCGCATCGTTCGGGGCATGCAGCGAAACCGCGAGCGCCACCGGACACGCGTCGCGCAGCCGGTCGATCATCGGCACGAGGCCCGAAGTGCTGACGGTCACGCGACGCCGCGACAGGCCGTAGGCGTGATCGTCGAGCATGAGCTTGAGCGCCGCGACCACGTTGTCGAAGTTCGCCAGCGGTTCGCCCATGCCCATCATGACGACGTTGCTGACTCGGCGTGGCGGCGCATCTTGCGCGTCCTGCATGAGGCAGTGGTTGGCCCACCACAGCTGCGCGACGATCTCGCCGGTTCCGAGATTGCGATTGAAGCCTTGCCGGCCGGTGGCACAGAAAGCGCACTCGAGGGCACACCCCGCCTGCGAAGAGATGCACAGCGTCGTTCGATCCGGCTCCGGAATGAGCACGGTCTCGATCGCGTTGCCGGCGCCGACGTCGAGCAGCCACTTGCGGGTGCCGTCCGGCGATACGGAGTCTTGCCTCACCTCGGGCAAGCGCATCGTTGCCTCGGCGGCGAGGCGCGCGCGCAGCGGCTTGCCCAGATCGGTCATCGCGCCGAAATCACGCACGCCGAGCTGGTGCATCCAGCGCAGCAGCTGGCGCGCACGAAAGGGCTTCTGACCCCAGCCGGCCAGCACGGCCTCGAGGCCGGCGGCGTCGTAGTCGAACAGGTTCGGCATCAGCGCGAATGGATCTCCATTTGCGGAAAGAAGAACGCGATTTCAACCGCGGCGGTCTGGACCGAGTCGGAACCGTGCACGGCATTGGCGTCGATGCTGTCGGCGAAGTCCGCGCGGATCGTGCCCTTCTCCGCCTTCTTCGGATCGGTCGCCCCCATCAGATCCCGATTTTTCGCGATCGCGTTCTCGCCTTCGAGGACCTGCACCATGATCGGTCCGGACAGCATGAAGTCGACCAGATCCTTGAAGAAGGGCCGCGCCCGGTGAACCGCGTAGAACGCCTCGGCTTCGGCACGCGAAAGCTGGCGCATGCATGCGGCGACGATCGTAAGCCCGCTCTTCTCGAAACGGGAATAGATCTCGCCGATCACGTTCTTGGCGACCGCGTCCGGTTTGATGATCGATAGCGTGCGCTCGACGGCCATCCAGGCTCTCCAGATTGAATTAACCGCTGAATATAGCACGATAAGGCATTGAAACGAAGCCATTATCCAAAATACTCGGAAGCTCCGCGCGGGCGCCAGCAAAACTGCCACGCGCGCTCGCCGGCCGCGGCCTGGAAATCGGCGGCAGCACCGACGAACGGGGCCCAGGCGAAGCGTTCGCCGCAATAAACCAGCGGCATGCGCGCCCGCACCCAAGGTGCGACCCCCGCCTCCTGCAACAGGTTCTTCAGCGTGCGCGTCGCGCCCGTGCGCGCGATGCGAATGCGCTCGCCGCCGTGGCGGCGTCGAATGGTGACGGCGGCGGCGCGCAGCCGCACCGCGCTGATCCCGTTGCCGCGACTCGGCGTCGCGATCAGCTCCGCGCCGTCGCCCAGGCGCACCGAGCGCTCGCCGTTCCAAGGCAGCGGTTCGCGTTCGCGCTCGAGCGGCCCCAGCGCAAACAGATCCAGCGCAACCAGCTCGATCCAGCCGCGAAATCGGCGCACGCTGATTCGCTCCAGATCGATTGCCGGCTGCGCATCGGTCCTGGCGCTCGTCAGCTGGCGCAGCATCTCGCGCGTGCGCGCAAGGCTCGGCGGCGCTTCGCCGTGGCTCGTAAGCCAAAAACGCAACGCGTTCGCGCCGCGCGCAGCGCCCAAGGCGCACAACCGCTGCAGGTCGAGCCGATGGCCGTCGCCGATGGCCGCGCAATCGGCGACGGCGAGCTCGTCGAGCAGCGCAGCCGCATCGCGCAAATGCGCCGCGCTGCGCGCCAGCGTTTCATGCGCACCCGGAAAGCGCCGCTCGAGCAGCGGCAAGACCTGCAAGCGCAAGAAGTTGCGGGCGAAGCGCGCATCGCGGTTGCTCTCGTCCTCGATCCAGCGCAGGCGCTGCGAGCGCGCATATCGCAGCAGATCGCTGCGCGCGAACGCGAGCAGCGGCCGGATGAGACGCACGCGGCTCGCAGGCGCCGAAGCCAGCGCACCATCGAGCAGGCGCACCGCCGGCATGCCGGCGAGCCCGTGCACGCCCGAGCCGCGAACGAGGTTGAGCAGCAGCGTCTCGGCCTGATCGTCGCGGTGGTGCGCAAGCGCGATCAGCTCCGAGCCGCATTCCGAGAATGCGCGGTAGCGCGCCGCGCGCGCCTGCGCTTCGACATTGGCGCCCTCGCCTGGCACGCGCACGCGCACCGCCTGGAAGGGCACTCGCCGCCGCGCGCAATGCGCCCGGCAGAACCGTTCCCAGTCCGCCGCATGCGGGCTCAAGCCGTGATTGACGTGCAATGCTCGCAATTCGAAACCAAGGCCCGGCGCGATTTGGCGTAGCAGCGCAAGCAACACCACCGAGTCGACGCCGCCGCTCA
>JBOIEI010000197.1:0-1508 GCA_050741055.1 Burkholderiales bacterium
ATACTTACCTCCTGCTCGATCGCGCCTCGCGGCCGGGGCTTACGGCCGGCCGTGTCGGCTGGTTCCATCGCACCCTCGATGTCGGTCGCATGCAGGAAGCGAGCCGCCTGCTGCTCGGGGTGCACGACTTCAGCGCCTTTCGCGCCGCCGAATGCCAGGCGCAATCGCCCTCGCGTGAGCTGCGCAGGCTGGATATCGAGCGCCGTGGCGAGCTGATCGTCATGCGCTTCGCCGCCAATGCATTTCTGCAGCGCATGGTGCGCAACATCGTGGGCAGCCTCGTCTACGTCGGCAAGGGCCGCTATCCGCCGCAATGGCTGGGCGAGCTGCTCGCCGGTCGCGATCGCTCGGCCGCGGCGCCCACCTTCGCGCCCGACGGGCTGTATCTCACCGCGGTGGAGTACGATAGTGCCTGGGGGCTGGCTCTGCCATGCGCGCGCGAGCCTCTGATCATGGCCTGATCGCAATGCCGACCCGAATCAAGATTTGCGGCATCACTCGCGCCGAGGACGCGCTTGCCGCCTGCGCGGCCGGCGCCGATGCGCTGGGGTTCGTCTTCCATGCGCCCAGCCCGCGCAACGTCACCCCGGACAGCGCGCGCGAGATCATCGCCAGGCTGCCGCCGTTCGTGAGCACGGTGGGCCTGTTCGTCGATCGCGCCGCCGCCGAAGTCGAGCGCGTGCTCGCGCGCGTGCCGCTCGACCTGCTGCAGTTCCACGGTGACGAAGCGCCCGAGCTCTGCGGGCGTTTCGGCCGGCCGTACTTCAAGGCCGTTCGCATGCGCCCAGGGGTCGATTTGCTAGAATACGCGCGCAGATTCGGGCTCGCGCGCGGTCTGCTGCTCGATGCCTATGTCAGCGGCACGCATGGCGGCACGGGAACGCGTTTCGACTGGCGTCTCGTTCCGGCAAACCTGCCCCTGCCGATCGTGCTTTCCGGCGGGCTCACTGTGGAGAACGTCGGCGAAGCGGTGCGGGCCCTAAGGCCGTGGGCGGTGGACGTGAGCAGCGGTGTCGAAGCCGCCAAGGGCATCAAGGATCCGCAGCGGATCCGCGACTTCATAGCAGGAGTACGACGTGCGGATGCATGACCTTCCCGACGAGAAGGGCCATTTCGGGCGCTATGGCGGCGTGTTCGTCGCCGAGACCTTGATGGCGGCACTGGAAGAGCTGAAGGACGCATATTTCCGTTGCGCCGCCGATCCCGAATTCCAGGCCGAGATCGAATACGATCTCGAGCACTACGTCGGTCGCCCAAGCCCCATCTACCACGCCCGCCGCTGGTCCGATCATCATGGCGGTGCCCAGCTCTATCTGAAGCGCGAGGACTTGAACCATACCGGCGCGCACAAGATCAACAACGTGCTCGGGCAGGCGCTGCTCGCGCGGCGCATGGGCAAGAAGCGCGTCATCGCCGAAACCGGCGCCGGCATGCACGGCGTGGCCGCGGCCACCGTGGCGGCGCGTTTCGGCATGGAATGCGTCGTCTACATGGGCTCCGAGGACGTG
>JBOIEI010000198.1:0-2348 GCA_050741055.1 Burkholderiales bacterium
CGCCGCCCGCCAGCTCTTCAGCAGGCGGCCGCGCACCAGCGGGTACTTGACCCGGTTGGCGCTGTACAGGTACCAGCTATAGCTCGCGCCGCGCGAGCAGCCGCGCGGCTCGTGGTTCGGCATGTCCCAGCGCGTGCGCGGGTAGTCGGTCTGCTGGGTTTCCCAGGTAACGATGCCGCCCTTGACGTAGATTTTCCACGAGCACGAGCCGGTACAGTTCACGCCGTGGGTGGACCGCACGATTTTGTCGTGCGCCCAGCGGTTGCGGTAGGCGTCTTCCCAGGTGCGGTCTTCGCCGTTGATCCGGCCAAAGCCGTCGGCGAAGCTTTCCTTGGGGTTGGAGAAATACTTGAGGCGATCGAGAAAGTGACTCATGCATTCACCTTGACGAGCGAAACAGAAGCCGGTGGGAGCGTGATCCCTGTGGCGAGCTTAGCTTACTGTAAGTCCGTCGGACGGCGATGTCCACCCGTGGCTCGCCGCGGGCGCGAGGCCGCGATTCATCGAGCGCGTCGGACGCTCACGTCGGCGCCACGTGCTCGACCAGACGCGCTTTGCGCACTTCGGTGAAATACATCAGGATGAGGGAGACCCAGACGACGCCGTAGAGCAGCATGAAGCAGCTCGAGCGGAGCCGCGTCAGGTCGAGCACGAAGCCCCACAGGATCGGCAGCAGGAATCCGCCGATACCGCCGGCGAGGCCGACGATGCCGCTGACCACGCCGAGACTTTGTGGAAACTCGTCGCTCACGTACTTGAACGTGGAGGCCATGCCGAATGCCAGCGCCACGCCCAGCGCGAACAGCAGCAGCGTGAACCACTGCGGACTCCAGCCGAGATGAAAGCTGGCCGGTCCATCGATCGTCTTCACCGAGAGCTCGGTCGGCGGATACGAGATCAGGAACAGCGTGATCCACGCCGCCCACAGCACCCACCAGGTGACGGCGTGCGCGCCGCGGCGGTCGGACAGCCAGCCGCCCAGCGCACGCAGAACGCCTGCCGGCAGTGCGAAGGCGATCGCCAGCAGGCCCGCGGTCTTGACGTCGTAGCCGTACTCCTGCGCGTAGTATTGCGTCATCCACAGCGACAGCGCGGTGAAGCCGCCGAAGGTGAGCGAGTAGTATTGGCAAAGCCGCCACACGCGCCAGTCCTGGAGCACGCGCAGTTGCTGGCGCAGGCTCGGAGCGTTCGCGGCGCCGGCGCCCGGGTCGGGCGCGCTCACCAGCCAGAACATCGCCGCCGTTACGATCAGCGCGAGGGCGTACACCTTCGGTACCATCGGCCAGCCGTAGGCTTCGATCAGCCGCGGCGCGACGAACATGTTGAGCGCGGCGCCGATCGTGCCGGCGCCGAAGAAGCCCATGGCGAAACCGCGCTTGTCCGGCGCGAAGAAGCGCGCGCAATAGGGCGTGCCGACCGCGAAGGAAGCGCCGACCACGCCGAGCACCAACCCGATCGCAAGCAACTGCCAGTATTGCGTCGCATGGCTCACCAGGTACACCGGTGGCGCGGCGGCAAGCAACAGCACGGTCATCACGATGCGGCCGCCGAAACGGTCGGTCCATATGCCCAGCGGCAGGCGCATCACCGCGCCGAGGAGAACCGGCGTCGCCATGAGCAAACCGAGCTCGGCATTGTTCAGCTCCAGCGCCTTCCGGATCGGTATCCCGATCACCCCGAACATCATCCATACCGCGAAGCACACCATGAATGCGAATGTGCTGGAGTAAAGGACCGCGTACGCTTTCGGATGCTGCGGGTTCGGCATGGCAAGCCTCGTGTTCCGGAACGACCAGCGGAGAAGGATGCGCGGGCGCGAGGCAGGCAGGATGCGCGCGAGCTCGCCTGCGCAACCGAGTGGCGTCTTGAAATCAGGTCTCGCGTATTGCAGTGCGTGAGGCAAGACGCAAGACGGGAGCAGGTCTGTTGTCAAGTCTTGACTCTTGCCGTGCAAGACGCAAGACCTGACCCTATGCATTAGATGATCGGCGTGGCAGCCCCGTCCATCGGAATCACGGCGCCGCTCACGTAGCTTGCCTTGTCGGAGGCGAGGAACACGGCAACGGCGGCGACCTCCTCCGGCTGCCCGTAGCGGCCGAACGGAATCGCCGCCTCGAGGCGCTTCAAGGCTTCCTCTTCGCTGATCTTCTTTTCCTTCGCTTCCAGCACGAGCGCCTGCTTGACGCGCCCGGTATAGGTCGACGCGGGATTGATCGCGTTCACTCGTATGCCATGCCGTCCGAGCGCGTTCGCCATTCCGACGGTCACCAGCATCAACGCCGCATTGGCCGCGCCGCCCGCAAGGTGCGTCGGCTGCGCGCGCTTGCCGCCTGTGCCGACGATGTTCA
>JBOIEI010000199.1:0-19169 GCA_050741055.1 Burkholderiales bacterium
CGGCGAACCTGCAGGAAGTGATGTGGGCCGTCGCCACGCGCACCGACCCCGCGATCGACATCGACATCATCCAGCGCGGCATGGGCTCGAAGAACGATCCCATGTCGATCGCCTATCCGTATGCGGCGCCGCTGAGCTCCAAGGCGATCATCGACGCCTGCCGGCCGTACGATTTCCTGCACGAGTTCCCCGCCGTGGCCGAAGCGAGCAAGGAGTTGCAGGAGAAGGTCCGCGCGAAATGGAAGGACCTGCTCTGAGGAGCGGGCCGCATCAGGGAGAGCACAACATGCCGCGTTTCACCACCCTCCTCTTCGGCGCGAGCTTGCTGGCAGCAGCCGCTGGCCTGCACGCGCAGGATTACCCGACCAAGCCCATCCGCGTCCTGGTGCCGTTCGCGCCCGGCGGTGTAGTCGACACGTCCACCCGCATCCTCACCAACAAGCTCACCGAGCGGCTCGGCTGGACCTTCGTCATCGACAACCGTCCCGGCGGCAATGGCTTCATCGCAGTCGGCATCGCGGCCAAGGCGCCAGCCGACGGCTACACGCTGCTGTGCGCGCACACCGGCGAGTTCTCGGTGAACCCGGTCGTGCTCAAGAACGTGCCGTACGATCTGGATCGCGACTTCACGCCCATCACCATGCTGAGCGACGCTGCCATGGCGGTGGTCGTCGGCACCGCGTCCGGCGTCGGTAGCTTCAAGGAGCTGGTGGCTGCGGCCAAGGCGAAGCCCGGGCAGGTCCCCTACGGCTCGCCGGGCATGGGATCGGTCAATCAGCTCGCCGCCGAGTGGCTCGCCGCGGCCGCCGGCGTGAAGGTTCTGCACGTGCCCTACAAGGGCGGTGCGCCGGCCGTGGCCGCCGTCGCAGGCGGCGAGGTCGCCTTCACCGTGGCCGGCATTCCCGGGGTCATTCCGCATCTGAAATCCGGCCGCGTCAAGGTGATCGGGGTGACGACGGCCAAGCGCTCGCCGCACGGGCCCGACTGGATGACGCCGCAGGAAGCCGGCATACCCGGAGTGGACGCCTCGATCTGGGTCGGATTGTTCGCTCCCAAGGGCGTGCCGAAGTCGGTCGTCGACAAGCTTTACGCGGAAACGCGCGCGACACTGAAACTTCCGGACGTGCGCGAACGCTACGCGACCGTTGGCGCCGCCGATACGATCGGCATGCCGCCGGCGGAGTTCCATGCGCGGATCAAGCGCGATCTCGAAACCTATCGCAAGGTGGCACGTCAGGTCGGCATCCAGCCGCAGTAAACAGGGAGGCGATGCTCCGAATTGGGGGGAGCCCGGCTCATGCACCGGGTACAGATCCTCGACGGGCGTCCGATAGAAAGGTTCTGGATCGTTTTGATCGCGCTTTTTTCCCCATGCAGACGCTGACCACGCTCAAGAAGCTCGTGCTGACCGTGGCGCTTGCGGCCGCAACCGTCACCAGTTGGGCCGCGCCTGCCATCCCGCGCGACCGGATCCAGAGCAAACCCGCGCGGCTGCTGGCGATATTCGAAGGTGGCAAAAAGCTCGAGCTGGAAGCGCTGGTGGTGAAGCCGGTGGTGGAGGGGCGCTATCCGCTGGCCCTCATCACGCACGGTTCGCCGCGACAAAGCGAGGCGCGGCGCCGGATGTCGGCGGCGCAGATGTCCTTCCAGGCCGAGGAGCTGGCGCGGCGCGGCTACTTCACGGTGGTGGTGATGCGGCGCGGCTACGGCACGTCCGAAGGCGGCTGGGACGAATCGTCCGGACGCTGCGATTCCGCCGACCACGAACGCGCGGCACGCGAGAGCGCGCACGATCTGCGGGCGGCGCTGCGCGCGCTCGCATCGCATCCGCAGGTCGATCCGACACGCATCATCGTGATCGGGCAGTCGGCGGGCGGCATCGGCACCGTCGCGTTGGCGGCCGATCCGCCCGCCGGGTTGAAGGCGGTGGTGAACTTCGCCGGCGGGCGCGGCTCGCGCGCGCCGAACGAGGTCTGTCGCGCAGACCGCCTGATCGACGCCTACGCCGCGTTCGGCAAGGCCGCGCGCGTGCCGAGCTTGTGGATCTACACCGAAAACGACCACTACTTCGGGCCGCAGCTCGCCCGGCGCATGTTCGCTGCCTACCGCGAAGAAGGCGGCGTTGGCGAATTTCGCCTGCTGCCTGCGTTCGGCGAAGACGGCCATACGCTGTTCGCTCGCCGCGGTGGGGTGCCGCAATGGCGCCCCCTGCTCGACGCCTTCCTGCGCAAGCACGATCTGCCGACCTGGGATGCGCCGCCAGCCGAGCCCCCGGTGGCGCACCTGCCGCCGCCCGAGGCCCTGGCGCCGAAGCATCTGCATCACTGGCAACGCTACCTGGAGTCGGCTGACAACAAGGCGTTCGCCGTTTCGCCCACCGGCCGGTTCGCCTGGCGCTCGGGCCGCTACGACCTGGAGTCGGCGCGCACCGCCGCGCTCGAAGCGTGCGGCTTGCAGTCGTGCCGCCTTTACTCGCAGAACGACACGCTGGTGGCGGAGACGCTCGTCTCGCGTTGAAGCAGTGCGTAGACTGCACGCGTATGGGATCAAGCTTCGACAGGCTACAGCTGGCCGAATCGTTGCGCGACACGCTGCAGCCGCTGGAGCGGGCGCGCACGCTGCCCGCGCCGTGCTACCACGCCGAGTCGATTCACGCGCTGGAGCAAGACGCTCTGTTCGCGCGTCATTGGCTGGCGGTGACACGCGAAGAGGACCTGCCCGATGCGGGTTGTTTCGTCACCCGCGATATCGGCCGCGAACGGGTGCTGGTGGTGCGCGGTCACGACGGCTGCCTGCGCGCCTTCTTCAACGTCTGCCGCCATCGCGGGTCGCGCCTGGTGGAGGCAGCGAGCGGGCGCTTGCAGCAGGCGGTCGCCTGCCCGTATCACGCCTGGACCTACGCGCTGGACGGTCGGCTGTTGCGGGCGCCGGGAATGGCTATGGGTGATGGCGCCGAAGCGGTCGCCTTGAGCGCCATGCCGCTCGTGCGCAAGGACGGCTTCGTGTTCGTCAATCTCGATGGTGCGGCGAGGCCACTGGACGAGGCGCTGGCCGATCTCCCCCACGGGTCGCGCTTCGGCCTGGAGCAACTGCGGCGCGTGCGCGCGCTCGAATACCGCATCGAGGCGAACTGGAAGCTCGTGTGCGAAAACTACAGCGAGTGCTACCACTGCCCGCGCGCGCATCCGCAGCTCGACCGTTTGAGCGAGATTTCGACCAGCGGCTTCGAACAGGGCCGCTGCTTCAACGGCGGGCCGATGCGCCTGCGCGCGGGTTTCGATACGCTCTCGATGAGCGGGCGTAGCACTTGGCCGCGGTTAGGCAATGTGGGTTGCGGCGCGGACGAAGGTCTCGTGCACTACTATCTCGTTTACCCGAACCTGATGCTCGGCATACATCCCGACTACCTGAGCGTGCATACGGTGTGGCCTATGAGCGCGCACGCTTCGCGCGTTTCGTGCGAGATTTTCGTGCCGCGCGAGACGCTCGCTTTGCCGGGCTTCGACCCGGCGCCGGTAATCGACTTCTGGGAGCTCACCAACACGCAGGATTGGACGTTGTGCGAGCGCGTGCAGCGCGGCGTGGCTTCGCGCGGTTATCGGCCCGGCCCGTATGCCGCAGCCGAGCGCTGCGTGCATGCGTTCGATCGATGGTATGCGCAGTGGCTTGCGTCGGTTGTGGCCAGCGCATGATGGGTTTCGCCTGCTCTCGATCCTCCGTCAAGCTCTGGAGCGCAGTCCTGGCGAGCGTCTGGATGCTCGTCCCACGGGCAAGCCCGGCTGCGGAATCCTGGCCCGCGAGGCCGGTGCGCTTCGTCATGTCGGCGCCTGCGGGCAGCTCCATCGACGTGCTCGGCCGCGTGCTCGGCAGCCGCATGAAGGCGGCATTCGATCAACCCTTCGTGGTGGAGAACCTGCCCGGTGCCGGCGGCACGCTGGCGATGACGGCTGTCGCACGCGCGGCACCGGACGGCCATACGTTCGGGATCGGCTTCAACGGCCCGCTCGCTTTCGCGCCCTTTCTCTACAGCCGACTTGCCTACGACCCGCAGAAGGACCTTCGGCCCGTCGTGCTCACGACCGCGCAGCCCAACGTGCTGGCGGTGGCCGCCACGCTGCCCGTGAAGTCGGTGGCCGAGCTGATCGCTTATGCGCGCGCCCGGCCGGGCCAGCTCAACTACGCCTCGGTGGGCAGCGGCAGCTCGTCGCACCTTACCATGGCGCTCATGCGCGCGATGAGCGGGCTCGATATCGTGCACGTGCCGTACAACGGTTCTCCTCCCGCCCTCAATGCCCTCGCGAGCGGCGATGCGCACATGATCTTCGCGGTGCCGACCGCGATCGGCCCGCTGGCGCAGGCGGGAAAGGTGCGCATGCTCGCGGTCACGAGCGCGCGCCGCTGGCCGCTCCTGCCGCAGTTGCCCACGGTCGCCGAATCCGGTCTGGCCGGCTTCGACTCGACGGCGTGGAACGGCGTGGTGGCGCCGGACGGCACGGCTGCCGACGTTGTGCAGCGGCTCAACCGGGCGATGAACGCCGCGCTGCATGATCCGGAGGTGAAAGCGCGGCTGAATGCCGCGGGGCTCGATCCCGTGGGCGGGAGCCCCGAAGCGTTCGGCGCGCTGATTCGCGCGGAAGCCGACAAATGGGGGCCGATCATCCGCCGCACCGGCGCCAGAGTCGATTAGCCGCAAGCACGCGCAGTAAAGAAAATGGCCTGCGTGCCGCAATGAGCGCCTCGGAAAATTTCGGCGCAGGCCGGCGAACGTCTATCATGGCTGCGGACGTGAGGCATGAAGGAAAAGGTGGCGAGCATGACGGCAAGGCGTTCGGCAATCCGTTGCGTCGTTCTTGTAATGGCGGGTCTCGCCTCCGGATGGGCGGCCGCCGACTTCGAAGTGACGGGCCCGGACGGGCGTCGCATCCTGCTCAAAGACGACAAGACCTGGCGCTATGTCGAGCCGGATGCGGCCGCGGATGCCAAACCGGTTGCCGGCCAGCCGGCTGGCAAGGACGGCGCCAACAGTAAGGATGTCGCCTCGGACCCGAAGGACAGCGCGGCGGAAAAGAAGAACGTCGGCGAAGCGCTCCTGTATCTGGACGGAAAGATCGACGGCAACCGGACGTGCCGGCTGCAGCTGCGCATGGTGAACAACCTGCGCTTCGAGATCCGCAGTCTCGTGCCCGAGTTCTCGATTCTGCGTGCCAACGGCGTGGTCTACGATTCGAAGTTCTCCGGCTTCTCCTTCATCAAGCCGGGCGACAGCCAGAAGCGCGAGGTGCGTTTCAACGGTATCGATTGCGACGACATCGCCCGGGTGAAGGTTGGCGGCGGCGATCGCTGCGAGATGGGCGACCTGGACAAGTTCTCCAACGCCAAGGGCGCCTGCCTGTCGCACGTGCGGGTCGAGCCGAGCAGCGTGATCCGGTTCGACAAGTGATACGCAAGCGGACGATCTGAACGAATCGTTCGACTGCGCAGGCAACCAGAGAAAAGGCGATTCGCCTAGAGAAAAGGCGATTCGCCATGCGTTCGGTTGCGCTCAGCCCTTGTTCGACAACGTCGACTTCCCGAGCGAGCGCGGATCGCGCGGGCGCCATGCGCCGGTGTCGACCGCGGTGAGGAAATCGAGCAGCGCGCGGTTGAAGAAATCCGGCTCCTCCAGGTTCACCGCATGGCCGGTCGCGGGCACCACCAGCAGATTGGCGCTCATGCACACGCGCTTGATGAAAATTCCGGGCTCGAGGCAGTTATCGTCCTCGTCGCCGGAGACCACCAGCAGCGGCAGCTTGCAGGTGCGCAATCCCTTCTCCAATTCGTAGACGGTCGGCCGCTTCGCCTGCACGCCGCGCAGCGTATGGGCCGAGCCGCGCGCGGAGTGCGCTTCGAACTGCGCCGCGAACTCGGCGAATCCACGCGGGTCGCGCGTCAAGTACTGCACGCGCGATGGGCCTACCTTGTAATCCTGCACCGCCTTCGGCATCCCGAGCTGGTCGAAGCGCCGCGCCTGCGCCTCCGTGTCGGCGAGGAACCGATCGCGCTTGTCCGGATCGGAGCCGAAGCCCGCGCCGATGGCTGTCGCCGAAAATCCCCGCCGCGCGTAACGCAGCGCGAAGTGAATCGCCGCATAGCCGCCCATGGAGCAGCCGACGATGTGCGCCTTGCGGATCTCGAGCGCGTCGAGCACGCCGGCAATGTCGTCGACATGGATGTCTTGAGAGTACTTCGAAGCCGATGCGGGCACATCGGAAGGCGGATAGCCGCGCGCGTTGAAGACGATGCAGCGATAGCGGCGCGCGAAGAACCGCAATTGCGGCTCCCAGCTGCGCAGGTCGCCCGCGAACTCATGCACGAACACCACCGGCGTGCCCGTGCCGGCCTCCTCGTAGTAAAGCCGCACGCCATCGACGCGGACATAAGGCATTGCAATGCTCCTCAACGCGGAATCAGGGGAGAACCGGGAAGCTCGGCGGGGTCCAGCACCTCGTCGGGAACGCTCGCGCGCACGAGCGCACCGATATCGGCCAGCGCCCGCACGTTCCAGGCGAGCGCCAGCAGACGCTCCGCCTGATCGGTGGCGAGCAGTTCGGCCGCCAGGCTGCGAAACTTGTCCGACAGCTCGCCGTCGCTGAGCGGTCGCGCCGGGTGGCCGCGCGCACAGCGCACGCTGTGCTCGACGACGCGCCCGTCGAGCAGGCGCAGCAGGATGCGCGCGCCCTCGGGGGGCAGCCGGTCGTCGCCGCGCAGCTCGATGCGTGATCGCATCTCCGCCACGCGCGCGGCTGCGATGCGCCGTCCGCCAAACTGTTCCAGCCCCGCGGCGCCGTCGATGAGCGTTACCGCGACCGCGTGCTGGAGCGAGCGGCGCGCCTGGGCGGCGTTCGTGGGTGCTTGCGTGCTCGCGCGCGCAAGCACGGAGGGATGGGCATGCAGCTCGATTTGCGTGATATGGCGCGCGAGCGGGCGGTGGCGGGTGCGAACGTTGAGGCTCGCTTCGATGGCGGCGTGCAGCGTGCTGTCGCAGGGATACGGCTTGTAAGCGATGCGAGCCAGGTGCCACTCTTCGCCGAGCCCGTGCAGCAGCATCTCAGCGCTCGCCAGCTGCTCGAGCAGCGCGAACAAGCCCTGCCCGCCTGCGAGCGGCGAGATGCGGTTGGCCGTATCGCGCTGCGCCAGCAATGCGGCCGTCAGTCCGCTGCGCGCTGCTGCCGCGAGCTGGACACGGTCGTCCACGCGGGACCCATCGTCGCCGAACCGGGCGAAAAGGCCCGCCGCGGAGTCGGCAGCATCGATCGCACCCAGATCGCTTGCTGCGATGCCGATCGCATGGGCGAGCCGGGCCGCGTCCAGCCCGAGCAGCTTGCCGCAGGCGGTCGCTGCACCGATGCAAGCGCAGGCGACGTGCGCGCGTGAATCGCCCGTGAAGCTCGCATCGTTCAGAGCTTGCGCAAGGCGGCAAATGATCTCCGCGCCGAGGACATAGGCGTGAACCATGTCGGCGCCGGAAGCCGCGCGCGCCTCCGCCAACGGCAGGAGCGCGGCGACGACCGGCACACTCACCGCAGCGCCGCTCGGCGCGTGGGTGGCGCCGAAATCGAGCGCTTCCGAAGCAATCGCCGAGCGCAGCACGGCTGACGCGAGGTCGCTGCGGCTGCCTCTCCCGGGCAATGTCGCCTCGCTATCGTCGAGCGTGAACTTGGGCGCGTCGTTGATGGCATCGAGGGCGGGGTCCAGGCATCCGCCGAGGCAGCAGCCCAGCCAGTCGACCAGCGCGCGCACGGCCTCGTCCCGCACCGGCTCGGCGATGCGATCGAGTCGGGATTCGGCAACGAAGTGGGCGACGGTTGACGTTATGTTCATCGGTGCCGTGGTGGGAGGGACGGATGCTGCACCTCGGAAGCGCAGGTGCTGCCGGGTGGTGCTTCGGCAGCACGGGCGCAGGTGCTGCCGGGTGGTGCCTCGGCAGCACGGGCACTTCAATTGTCCCTGCGCGCCGGGGCACGCGTCAACGAGTGTTGCTAGAATCGAAGTGCCCCCACGCGCGGCGAGCCGCGCCGCCTCATGTGGCGAGCCGCGCCGCCTCATGTGGCCCACCGCATGGCCCCATGTCGGCCGCATCGCCCCGAGCGGCAAAGTTGGCGCCCGCCGATCGAGGAGAGATGAATGCGTGCCCACGACTTTCGCGCAGCGACCTATCCGGTGCGGCTCTACAGCGGCCAGGATGCGGCCGCCAACATCAAGGCCGAGGTGGCGCGCAACCGCGGCAAGCGGGCTTTCATCCTGTGCGGGCGCACGGTGGCGCGCAAGACCGCCATCATCGAGCGCATGCGCAGCCGCCTGGGCGAGCTATGCGTCGGCGTTTACGACGAAATGGAGAAGGATTCGCCGCTCGGACCGATCCTCGCTGCGCGCGATGCCGCGCGCGTGGCGGAAGCCGATGCGGTGATCGCGGTCGGCGGCGGCAGCGTGATCCAGGCGGCGCGCGTAGTCGCGATCCTGCTGGCCGAGAAGGGCGATCCGCACGAGCTTTGCACTCAGTATCCGGAGGGCCGGCCCGCGCAAAGCGTCAAGCTGCTGCAACCCAAGGTGCCGATCATCAACGTGTGCACCACGGCGACCTCGGCGATGAACCGGGCCGGCTCGGGCGTGAAGGACCCGGAGGCCGATCACAGGCTCGAGTTCTTCGACCCGAAGACGCGGCCGAAGGCGGTGTACTGGGATGCCGAGGCGCTACTCACCGCGCCGGTGTCGCTCGCGCGCTCGTCCTCGCTGTCGGTCTATTGGCGCTCGCTCATGAATCTCGGCGCCCTGGACATGAATCCGCTGGTCGAGGGCGATCGCCTGCAGGCGTTTCGCCTCGCAGCACGGGCCTTGCCGCGCGTCGTCGATCCCGAGGACGCGGGCCCGCGCATCGAGATGTGCGCCGCCGCCTTCCTCCACAACCGCGATCAGGACGACGGCGGCAACATCGTCGAGCGCCACTGGGTGATGCGCGTCGTGTATGCGTTCGCCACGGCGCTCTTCAACCGCTATCCGCATATCGGCCAGGGCGAAGCGAACGCCGCCCTCACTCCGCATGTCCTGCGCAAGCTCGGCTATCGCAACCCGCGCGAGATGGTTCGTATCGCCGAAGCGCTCGAGGCCTTCCCCGCCGGCGCGGCCGAGACCGATGCCCCGGCGCGCGCGGCCGATGCGCTTGCCCGCCAATTCGCCGCTCTCGGCATGCCGGCGCGATTGCGAGAGCTGGAAGTTCCGCAGGCAGGTCTGGAACCGATCGTGACCGACTCGATGAAGAACTTCAACGCCGATCCAAAGCGGGAGTTCCTGCAGCACCGCGCCGAGCTGGCGGAAGCGCTGCGCGTCTGCTGGTAAGTCGCGACGCTTCAGCGCCGGCCACGAACGCCGTCTCGTTGCCGGTGAGCACCACCGCCCGCAGCGAGGCTAGCGCACAATGGAGAAGCCGATGCGGAACTGCGACTTGTGGCGCACATTGTAGTCGAGCAGGGTTTCGCCGTAGCCGTTGAAAAACTGGAAGTGCACGTAGCCGCCCGCGTTGGCGAAGAACGGCTGCCGGATGGGATACGAGGCGTCGAGTTGTACTGATCTGTGGTCGCTGCTGCCCTTGCGCAGCGTGGTCGCGAACAGCCAGCCGTCGCGCTTGCCGTAGCGCAGATTGAGATCCACGTTGCCGCGGTAGTCCTGGATGTCCGGATTGTCGTCTTTCTCCAGGTACGCATAGATCTTCGGCGAGACGCTGAAGTAGTGCTCGTCGTCTATGAACCAGCGCCACGTCGGCCGGATGTATGCGATGTTGATCGAGCGCGAGCGCGCGCCGTCGCGGCCGTTCGACTCGTGCTCGAAGCCGGTCTCGAGCCCCATCAGGAATCGCCCTCCGCCGGAGGCGATCACTTGCGGGTTGTAATAGAAGATGCTCGGGCGGTAGCTGGTATCGCGAAATGGCGCCGAGTTGCTGCCGATGTCCCACAGCGCGGTCTGGGTGAAGCCGAAATGGATGCCGCCGATTCCCGGCAGGACGCGGGCGAGCGCGCCGCGCTCGTCCAGGAGGCGGTACTTGAAGCTCAGCTGGAAGCGGGCCGTGTTGTCGCCGCGGCCGCCGAACAGGAAGTACATCGGCTCGTACGGGCTCAACGCCGGCTCGGGCACCGTATCGACGCGCAGGATCGGGTCGGGTTCACGCATCTGGGCCTGTGGCGGGGCCGCGCCGACCGCATCGACCGCCACGTGCAGGCGCGCCAGGGGCAGGCGTTCGAGCGCGATCTGTACGGCGCCGCGCAGATTCTCCGGAATGCGCACCTGGTAGCGCTGCTTGCGGAACGCGCCCGGTGCGATCGGGGCGCCGAGATCGGCCGGCGGATCGACGGCTTCGAGAGTGATCGTGGCCGCGTTGTCCGGGCTGCGCGCATCGGCGGGCAGTTTCTGCGGCAGACCCTCGGGGATGGGGCCCGGCGTGTCGTTGACCACGTAGACGATGACGTCGAGCAACTGCCCGGCCTGCACGCGCTCGGAGCCCGGCTGCAGCAGCCACTCGGCGCGGGCGACGAGGCTCCACGCGGATAGCGCGACGGCGCACACGGCGACCCCGACTCTTCTCCCAGGCTTCATTCTTAGCTCCATTGATCGGCAGCGTCCGCCCGCGCGGCAGCGCACTAGTCGTGACCGCGCGGCGAGCGAATTAGTTCGGCCATCGCCCGCGGCCGGGGGCCGATCCGTTAGACTTGTCGTTGATCCCCGACCGGCGGGACGGCGTTTGAGGGCCAGATGTGATGAAGCTCACGAGTGACTCCTACGAGGTGGCCGACGCCTTCGAGGCGAACGAGCTCTACCAGCGCAGCGGCTGGACCGATGGGCTGCCGATCGTTCCGCCCACCGAAGGCGGCGTGGCGCGCTTCCTGGATGCCGCCGGTCTATCGGCCGAAGACGTGGTGGGCGTCGAACCCGTGCGCCGGCGGCGCATCACGGCCGAGAAACTCGCCATCGCGGCGCTCATGGCCGGTTGCCTGGCCGAATATATGCCCGTCATCGTCGCGGTCGTGAAAGCGATGTGCGAACCCGAATTCGGCCTGCATGGCACCACCGCGAGCACCGGCGGCAGCGCGCCCTTCATCGTGGTCAATGGACCGATCCGGACCGAGTTCGGCATGAACGCGACCCACAATGCGCTCGCCAACGCGAGCCGCGCCAACGCGACCATAGGCCGCAGCATCCGGCTCTTCCTCCTGAATGTGCTCGGCGGTATCCCGGGTCAGCTCGACCGCTCGACGCTCGGTCACCCGGGCAAGTTTACGTTCTGCGTCGCCGAAGACGAAGAGGACAGCCCGTGGACGCCGCTCGCGCAGGAGCGCGGCGTGCCGGCCGGGCAGTCCGCCGTCACCGTGCTGTCGGTCGAGTCGCCGCACCAGATCATGAACGAGTGGACGCACGATCCCAGGGATGTGCTCGACACCTACGCGGCCGCCATTCGCGCCAACATGCTGACGTACTCGATCTGGGAAGGCAACTATGCGATGGTGGTGCCGAAGCAGCATCGCCAGATCTTCAGCGACGCGGGCTGGGGCAAGCGCCGGATTCGCGAATATATCTACGAGACGGCACACGTGCAGCGTCGCGAGTGGCGCACGGTGGGCAAGAGCGCGATCGCCGGGCTGAAGGACGAAGAGCGCACCTATCGCGCGTTGCGCTCGCCGGACGACCTGCTGGTGATCGCAGCCGGCGGCCCGGCCGGCGCATTCGGCGCGATCCTGCCGCCGTGGTACGGCAAGAAATCGCTCGCCGTGACGGCGCCGATCGTTACTGCAAAAGGAGACACCCGATGACCCTGCGCGTACTGGATCCCCGTCAATCGGCCGAGGGCGAAGCCTTGCGGCTCGCCCCGGCGTTGCCTTCGCTGCGCGGTGCGGCGATCGGACTGCTGGACAATGCCAAGATCGGCACGGCGCGTTTCTACGACCATGTCGAAGCCATTCTGCGCTCCGAGCATGGCGTGCGCGAGTTCATCCGCCGGCGCAAATCGGACGCAACACGCCCGGCGCCGAACGAGATCATCGCGCAGCTGAGCGGCGCCGATGCGCTGATCTCCGGCATCGGCGATTGAGGCAGCTGCTCGTCGTGCAGTTTGCACGACGCCATCGCCGCCGAGCGGCTCGGCATCCCCGCGGCCGCCGTGATGACCGACCGGTTCGTGCGCAGCGCCCAGGTCGTGGCGCAGGTGAACGGGCTGCCGGACTACCCCTTCGCGGTGATCGGCCACCCCGTCGCGAACGATGACGACGAGGCGTTGAGCGCGAAGGCGCAGATCGCGGTGCGCCAGATCGTGCCGATACTGACGCGAAGGGCAAGCGCCGAGTAGGCCTGATGGACTTGCTAGACGGCACCTGGCTCGATACCGCCGGGCGGCTATTGTTCGTCGGCTACTTCCTGATCGCCGGCCTGTGCAATCTCGCTGCGCACCAGGTGCGCTCGCACATCGATCGGATGCGCGATCTCGGCACGCCGTTGCCCGCATTTGCGTTCTGGACGGGGCTCGCGATTCAATTTGCCGGCTGCGCGCTGTTGCTTACCGAGCGGTTCGCGGCCGCGGGCGCCTTGTGCCTGCTCTTCTTCACGGTGGCTGCAACCGTCATCTTCCATCGCTTCTGGCAGTTCGCCGATCCGCAGCGGCGCAATGCGAGCCGCATCAATTTTCTGAACAACTCGGGCGTCGTGGCCGGCTTGTTGCTGCTGCTCCAGAACGTGCGTTGAGCCGCGGCGCCGCCACGCGGACCGCTAGCAACGGCTGCGGCGTGTTCGTTCGATGCGGAAGTGACCAACGAGCCGGGCATCGCCGGGCACTGCGCTGCCGATCAGTGCGTGGCCGCAGAATGGGTGACGATCAGTGCGTCGGCTGCGGCCACCCCTTGTCCCTCGGCCCGAACGAAGAGCGGATTCACGTCGATTTCCGCGATCCGATCCGCATGGTCGGCAATGAGCCATGACAGCCGGGACAATGCGCCGGCGAGCGCCGTGACATCGAGCGCCGGCCGGCCACGGTAGCCCTTGAACAGCGGCGCGAGGCGAATGTCCTCGATCATCTCGCGGCCGGTTTGTGCATCGAACGGTGCGAATCGGTACGCGACGTCCTTGATCAGCTCGGTCGTGATGCCGCCCACTCCGAACAGCACCACGGGACCGAAGTAGCGATCGCAGAGCGCCCCTATGATGCACTCGAGGCCCGAGGTCATCTCGGCCACGACCACGCCTTCGATGCGCGCCGACGGATTGAACGCTCTTGCCGCTGCGATCGCTTCCTGCGCCGCGCGCTCGAGCGAGGGCAAATCGCCCACCCCGAGCCTGACCGCACCCGCCTCGGTCTTGTGCGGGAGGTCCGGCGATTCGATCTTGACCGCGACCGGGAAGCGCAGCCGCAATCCGGCGAGATCGCCCAGGCGCTCGACTGGAATCAGCACTTCGTCGACGCACGGAATCCCGTAGGCCGCGAGCAGGCGCTTGGAGCGGTATTCCCCGAGCGGGCCTTCTCCGGCCGGAAGCTCGAGCGCTACCCGCTCCAGCGGCCGCACGCGATTGACTGCGCGCAGCGAGGCGATCTTGGCCGAGAACTGGTGCAGTACCCCGGCGGCATGCGCCGTGCGCGCGGGGGTGAGACACCAGGGAATGCGCTGCTCGGCGAGGATCGCGAGCGATTCTGCGGTCGGATCCGGCGGCCGGCCCCAGACGACCAGGACCGGTTTTGCGGTGGTCGCGCACGCCTGCGCCAGATCTTTCGCCCATAGCTGCGAGTTACCGCCCTGCACCGCGCCATAGCGGATGACGACCTGGTCCGCGTTCGGATCGTCGAGCACGATGCGCAGCCCCTCGTTGAAGAGCTTGTAGTTGCCCGAGAGCTGCGCGGTGAAATCGGCCGGATTGGCGAAGCTCGAGAACGCCGGCATGATGGCTCGCAGCCGCTCCAGCGTCCCCGGCTGCAGCGGCGGCAGCACGAGCCCTAGCTCGTCGCAGCGATCGGCCATGAGTACCCCCGATCCACCCGAGGTGGTGAGCAGCGCAATGCGGTTCCCACGCGGCAGCTTGCGACCCAGGAAGGCGCGGATGCAATCGGCGAGATCGTCCGAGTCGCGAACCTCGACGAATCCGCCTTCGTGGAACGCCGCGCGATACAGCGCGTAGTCGGCGGTCATGCTGGCCGTGTGCGACGTGGCGGCGGTGCGGCCGATGCCGGTATTGCCGGCTTTCCAGACCAGGATGGGCTTGCGTTTCTCCAACGCCTTGCGGCCGATCGCGCGCAGCCGCCGCCCGTCGGCGATGCCTTCGATATAAGTCACGACCACTTCGACGTCGTCGCGATCGAGGAAGTGATCGAGGAAGTCGAGCGTGCCGAGATCCGCCTCGTTGCCGGCCGAAACGATGTAGCGAAAGCCGATACCCTGCGCGTCGACCAGCCCCACCGCGCTGAAGGCGAAGCCGCCGCTTTGGGAAACGAACGCGACCGGGCCCTGGCGCAGGTCGGGGTTGCGGAACCCGGGGCCGAAGCCCATGTAGGCGCGGCCGGGAACGTTCATGATGCCGATGCAATTGGGGCCGACCACGCGCACGCCGCTCGCGGCGATCGCCGCCTTGAGGTTCTGCTCCAGGGCGATTCCCTCGCCCCCGACCTCGCGGAACCCGGCGGAGAACACGATGGCGAACGGAATCCTGGCCTCGCCGCACTGGGCGATGGTGGCCGCGACGTGCCGCGCGGCCACGGCAACGATCGCCACATCGCACGGCTGGGGCACCGAAGCCAAGTCGGGGTAGCAGGCGATGCCGGCGAGCTCGGCGTATTTCGGATTGACCGGATAAACCTGGCCGGCGAATCCGTATTCGGTGAGAAAGCGCACCGGCTGGCTGCCGATGCGGTCGAGATCGGCCGACGCGCCGACGACAGCGACGGCGCGCGGGCTCAGCAGGCGGGAGAACTCCGGGGAGTCCAGGATCATGGCGTGCACATGAAAACGCCGTGCGCCGCGAAAACCATGCCCTGGAGCAACGGCAACCTTACTGCAACGGCACCTTGGCCACCTTGATCACCTTCGCATACTTGGCGACTTCCGCGCGCAAGAACTTGTCGAACTGCTCGCTCGGAGCGCCGCCCGGGATCTGGCCGCCTTGGGTCAGCCGATCGCGGACGTCCTGGCGGGCGAGAACCTTGGCTACGTCCGCGTTGACCTTGCGCACGATGTCGGCGGGCGTGCCGCTCGGTGCGAGCAGACCGAAGAAGGTGCTGCTCTCGTAGCCCGGCACGCCGGACTCGTGGAAGGTGGGAATTTCCGGAACGGCGGGAAAGCGCTCCTTGCTGCTCAGGGCGATGCCTCTGAGCTTGCCGGCCTTCATCAGCGGGACCTGCGCGGTGATGCCCGCGAATCCCATCTCGATATGGCCGCCGACCAGGTCGGCTAGCGCCGGGTTGTTGCCCTTGTACGGCACGTGCGCGATGTCGATCTTGGCCATCAGCTTGAACAGCTCGCCCGCCATGTGGTTGGACGAGCCGATGCCCGACGAGGCGAAATTGAGCTGACCCGGCTTGGCTTTGGCCAGCGCGATCAGCTCGCGCAGATTCTTGACTGGAATCGACGGGTGAACCGAGAGCAGATTCGCGCCCACCGTGCACAGCACGATGGGAGTGAAATCCTTCAACGTGCTGTACGGCGGCTTCTTGAACAGCGTCATGTTGATCGCGTTCGACGCCCCGCCCATGAGCAGGGTGTAGCCGTCGGGCTGAGCACGGGCGACCAGCTCGGAGCCGATATTGGTTGCGCCGCCGGCCCGGTTGTCGACGATCACCTGTTGCCCCCAGTCGGTGGACAGATGCCGAGCGATCAGCCGTGTCACGATGTCGGTGTTGCCGCCGGCCGCGTAGGGCACAACCACGCGTACCGTCCGGGTCGGATAGTTTTGCGACCAAGCGTGTGAAGCGGATGCTGCCATGATTGCGGCAGCACCCATTTGCAGCAGGGTGAATTTTCCCATTTCTTCCTCCCAATTGAGATGTGACCGACGATACAGAGTAAGTGAGTGTGTGCTTACGCGGGTGATGCAGTGACCTCGTTGACAAGTGCCCGACCGCTCAGCCAGTGCTCGAGATTGGTGCCGAACAACGCCAGCACGCGGGCGTCGTTGCCGCTGGACGCGCCGCAGTTGTGCGGCGTGACGATCACGTTCGGCAGCTCCCACAGGGGTGATTCCGGCGGCAGCGGCTCTTTTTCGAACACGTCGAGGTAGGCCCCCGCGAGGTGCCCGTTCGAAAGCGCGTCGATAAGCGCAGGTTCGTCCACGATCTCGCCGCGCGCGACGTTGATCACCCGGGCGCCTTGCGGCAGGCGGGCGAGCATCGGGCCGTCGATGAGTCTTCGCGTCTCGGCGGTCAGCGGACAAGCGATGGCGAGCCAGTTGCAGCGCGGCAGCACGCCAGCGAGCGCTTCGGGCGTGTGCATTTCGGTTACCGGATCGGCGGGCGTGCGTGCGCTGCGGCGGATGCCGATCACCGTCAGGCCGAGCGCCTGGCCGAGCCGGGCGATCTCGGTGCCGATGCTGCCCATGCCGAGCACGCACAGCGTCTGTCCGGCCAGGTCGGCCGGTCCGGTCGAACCCCGGAACTGCAGCCAGGTATGGGCCTGCTGCGCCTTGATCCAGGCCGGAAAGCCGCGCGCCAGCATGAGCAGCCCGGTGATGGCCGACTGGGCGATCGGCACGGCGGAAGTGCCGGCGGCGGAGGTGACGCGGATGCCGCGGCCAAGCAGTTCGGCGAAGATGGGATGGTCGACACCGACGTTGAACGTCTGCAGCCAACGCAGGTTCGGCGCCTTGCGCACCGCGGAAAAGAATGAGCGTGGCCGGGTCTCGTACACGTCGCTGGTATAGAAGGCGACCTGGATGCCGGGAAGAAGGTCATCCGGCACGCGAGCCTGGGGGTCGGCGGGGACAGGAATCCAGGCAAGCCTGCGGCCGATGCCCTCGGCGTAGCGCTCGCAGCGCTGCGCAAGATCGGCGGGAAAGCGGTCCGAGACCAGCACGCCGACGGCTTCTGAAATGGCATCCCTCATGGCCGCCGCCCGCTTCCGATCGCATCCCCCGGCAGGGAACCAACAGGTGTAGATGAGGGCGCAGTATGAAGGTTAGCGCTCGCACACAACGAGCGATCGGATGGTGTCACGGCGGTCTCGCTTCTCGCAGCCGCCCGCGACGCACGCAGCTTCGCAGGCGTCGAGCGGGCCAATCGGGGAGTGCATCGATTGTAGCAGTCCCGTCGAAATGCGAGCTCGCCGAATCCGGCGCTGCACATGCGCAAGCTATACTCGAACGCTCCCACGCCACCGTCTCATGCCATGCCGATCACGACTCTCGATCTCGCCAAAGCTTTGATCGCCCGCCCGTCCGTCACGCCCGATGATTGCGGCTGCCAGGAGCTCGTCCGCGAACAGCTCGCGCCGCTCGAATTTCGTTTCGAGACCGTGATACGCAATGGCGTGACCAATCTGTGGGCGCGCCGCGGCGATGCCGGGCCGCTGGTTTGTCTGGCGGGGCACACCGATGTCGTGCCGACCGGGCCGAGGGAGAAATGGGACAGCGATCCGTTCGTTCCCACGATCCGCGACGGGAAGCTGTACGGGCGCGGCGCCGCGGACATGAAGGGCTCGCTGGCGGCGTTCGTGACCGCCGTGCGTGAGTTCGTCGGCGCGTATCCGAATCATGCCGGCTCCATCGCCTTCCTGCTCACCTCCGACGAGGAAGGCCCGGCGCGAGACGGCACGGTGGCCGTTCTCGAAAAGCTGGTCGCGCGCGGCGAGATTCCGGATTTCTGCATCGTCGGCGAGCCGACCTCGGTGGAGCGCGCGGGTGACATGGTGAAGAACGGCCGGCGCGGCTCGCTGTCGGCGCGGCTCACCGTACATGGGGTGCAGGGCCACGTCGCCTATCCGGATCAGGCGCTCAACGCAGTTCACGTGGTATCGCCCGCTATCGCCGAAATGGCAAAAACGGTATGGGACAACGGCAACGATTTCTTCCCGCCGACCACGTGGCAGGTTTCCAACATCCAGGCCGGCACCGGCGCGACCAACGTGATTCCCGGCGAGGCGGAAGTGCTGTTCAATTTCCGCTTCTCGACCGCCAGCACGCCGGAGAGCCTGCAGGAGCGCCTCGGGCAGATCCTTACGCGAAATGGCGTGCGTTGCGATGTGAACTGGGAGCTCGGCGCGCAGCCTTATCTCACCGATGCCGGTTTGTTGGTCGACGCAGTGGTCGAGGCCATCGGCGATGTGGCCGGCATAGCGCCGCAACTATCCACGACCGGCGGCACCTCGGACGGCCGCTTCCTGTCCGCGATCTGCCCGCACGTCATCGAGCTCGGGCCGACCAACGCGACCATCCACAAGGTCAACGAGTACGTGCCGCTGGCGGATCTCGATGTGCTGCCGCGGATGTACCGGGCGATCCTCGAGCGGCTGTTGCGCTGATCTGCATTACCTCGACGGCGGACCCGCCCGGAATTATTCGCTCGGCGGGAAGGATCGCTGTGCCCATCCTGTATATCCGAAACCCGGGCCGTAAAGCGCGGCTGTCGAAAGTTTTTACAGTCAGTACAACAACATAGCGATCGCGACGTATTTCACGGTCGGGCGTGACTTGCTGTGGACAAGTCGTGGCTGCGGGTTCCACACTTAGCTATCCCGTTCGCATCTCTCGACCAGGAGGCGCCACAATGAAGAAGACGATGCTGAAGATCGCGGTCGCGACGGCACTTGCCGTGCCGCTGTCATCGCAGGCCTTGATCCATGTGTTCAAGGCCAATATGAATGACGATCAAGAAGCGGCGGTATTCCCCGGGGTTGTCAGTCCGGGGCTCGGCGCCGGAACCGTGATCTTCGATGACACCTCGAATACGATCACACTGAGCATGGCGGGCGGTGGCCTGACGAGCGGCATTACGAACGCGCATATTCATGCGCAAGCGCCTGGCGTCAGCGGGCCGGTGATTTTCGATTTGTTTGGCCGGCCAGAGTTCGTTGGTGCTGGCCAGAATTTCTTCTTCATGGATCTTGGCGCCACTGCTTTCCCTGCGGCTGAGATACCGAACCTGCTGAGTGGCAATACCTACATCAACATCCATACAAGTAATT
>JBOIEI010000200.1:0-5154 GCA_050741055.1 Burkholderiales bacterium
CTCGTACAGCGCCTCGATCGCGGCGTCGGTCTGGCCCGCGAAGGCGAGGTCGAAGAACCGGATATGCCCTGTCTCGCGTGCGGACACTCCGGCGGACACATCCTTCGCCGCCGTCAGCGCCTCCCGCGCCGCAGCGGCTTTCCCCTCGCGCATGAAGATCTGCGCCTTGCCCGCATGCGCGAGCGCGAGCCCGGGGTCGCTGGCGAGAGCCCGGTCGAAGCATTCGACTGCGCCGGGATACATGGTGAGCGCGAGCTCGCAGCCCTCGACATAGGCGTCGCGTGCAGCGGAGGAGGTTGTGGATACGGCGAGGTCGTACTGATCGGCGAGCATCGGTTTCTCCGACAAGAGGGCCGGCGTTACGAGGGTTTGATGCCGGCCGCCTTCGCGAGCTTCTCGACGACATCCATCTGCTCCTGGAGCAGCTTCATGAGCTCTTGCGGCGTGCTCGGCTCGGCGTCCATGCCCATGGCTGCAAATTGCTTGACGATATCGGGTCTCGTCACCGCACGGCGGATGGCCTCGTTCCAGCGATCGACGACCACCCGCGGAGTACGAGCCGGGGCGAGCAGGGAGCCCCAGGAGGTCCAGTCGAAGCCTGGCAGCCCCGACTCGGCGATCGTCGGCACGTCCGGCAAAACGTTTGAACGCTTCAGCGACGAAACGCCGAGGGCGCGTATCCGGCCGTCGCGCACGAGCTGTGCGGCGCTGCCCATCGGCGCCATGAAGAACTGGACGCGCCCCGCCACAACGTCGGTCAGCGCCTCGGGTATGCCGCGGAAGCCTACGTGCACGACGTCCATCTTCGCGCTGTACTTCAGCATCTCGCCCGCGAAGTGGGTGCCGCTGCCAACGCCGGCGGAAGCGAAGTTCAGCGTACCCGGCTTCGCTCTTGCCAGCGCGACGAGATCCTTCACGGCATGGGCATTCAATGACATTGGCGTCGCGAGCACGTAGGGCGCACTGTAGGTTCGCGTGATGCCCGCGAACGACCGGATGGGGTGGTAGGCAAGCTTGCGCACGAACGGCGCGATCGTGTGCGAGCTGGAGATCGAGAGCAGCGTGTGGCCGTCGGGTATGGCATCGGCAACGATGCGCGCGCCGATCGTTCCACCGGCGCCGGGCCGATTGTCCACGACGATCTGCTGACCGAACGACTCGACCAGCAGCGGCAGGATCAGCCGCATGTAGATGTCCGGCTGCCCGCCGGGCGAGAACGGGACGACGACCCGGATCGGACGGCTGGGATACCGGGCCGGGGGATCGCTGCTCTGCGCTGCTTGCGCCGGTATCGCGCCGGCGGTCCACGATGCGGCAAGGCATAAGGTGCAGAAACCCAAACGTCTCGGCATGGTGGCGTTTCCTCCAGGGCGATCGCGATCCGCGAACGATAGGAGATTCACGGCATTCCCCGCAAGCGCTCTTTGCCCGCAAACCGCGCCGCTATCCGCGACCCTAGCCCGGGAGGCACGCGTTTGCGTGCTTTGACGGCATTGCGCAATATCTGACGCACTTCTTCTTCCATGCTGCGGCCATTGCTGGTCGCACGCTTCTTCAGCGCCTCCTTCACGTCGTCTTCCAGGTCGCGTACGATGAACTGTGCCATGCAGACCCTCCGCGGTTGCCAACGGATGATATCAAGCTATCGCGCATGACGGAGGCCGCGGTCGACGTAGAAATGCGGGCAGCACGGCTCCAACGAAGGGAAGCAAGTAACCGCCGTCGGCGCTTCGTTCGGAACCTGCACGCAGACCAGCATGGCGCCGCGTCCCCGGCGTGCAGGTTAATAAGGAATGGGTAGGTTCACGGCGGCCCTTCGCAGCGCGAGCACCGGGATCACAGGCTCGGCGGTGTCAGGAAATGACAGGTCGGCCCTGTCGCTCTGCAGAGCCGTTGATCGAGAGTCGCGAGCGGCAATGCAAGCGCTTCTGCAACCGCAACGTACCAGGCATCGTAGCTGGTGACGGTATGGCGCAGCTCCCAGACTCGATCCGAAAACGGATCGAAGGAGAACAGCTCCATGTTGACGTGCACGAGATCCTCGTACGCCGCATTGGCTTCGGGCGTGGTGAGCTGCTTGGCCCGTTCAAGCCGGCGCAGGATATTGGCAGCTTCTACGAGTGCCAGCTCCGGGGCATGTAGCGAGCCGGCCGCAAGAATTTCCTCAGCCCATTGCCCATGCGGCCCGGAGTCGACCAACGCGGCAACCAGCACCGAAGCGTCGACGACAGCGCTCACCGTCGGTCGGCGTCGCGCGCTTTAAGAATTCGCGTGGTGGAAAGGCGGGTCTGCGACGCCCGCTTCCGTTTTCGCACCTGCTCCAACCAGGCATCTATCGACGGCCGAGCGGCCAGACGCTCGAGCTCTGCCCGCAGGTACTCTTGCATGGACTTCCCTTGCAGCGCAGCGCGAGCGGCGAGCTCGTCACGGACCTTCTCAGGCACATCACGGATGGTGATCTGGATAGTCATGCTGGCATAATGCCAGCGCTACGGGCAGTATGCAAATTCCCGATCGACTTCGTGCCCATCGTAGAAGGATTCTTGTCGCATGGGCGCGCCTGCATGGCCGCCTCCGCGGCCGCGATAGGTGACACTGCGGATTTCGGGGGCTCGAGCGACGAGCTTGACCTGATGCACCTCCCTAACATCCCGCGACGCACTTGCCGTTGCCGTCGAACTCCATCGTGCGCCCGCTGATGGCAAGATGAGCGGGAACCTTCAGGTCCTTGATGACCGCCGCCGTCTTCGATTTCGGTAAGAGCTTGCCGCTCTCGGTGGCGGGCTCGTTCACGTGCGTGAAGATCACCGACTCGGGGCGAACGAGTTCGTTGACGACGTGCGCGCCGGATATGTAGATGCCCGGGTTTACGCCGAGATTGAGCACGGCGAGATTCGCCTTGTGGAAGTCGTGGACTACGGTCTTCATTTCCGAATGGATGGCAGTGTCGCCCGAAAGGTAGGCGACCAGGCCGTTGGTGAACTTGACGACGAAGCCCGTGGCGGGGCCGTATTCGTGTATGCCGCCGTCGGCCTTGAGGCGCTCTTGCTCCTCTTTCGAGAGCAGCGCGGGCGGGGCGTCGTTCACATGCGCGGCGTACACGATGGTGATCTCCACTGCTTTCGACGCCCCTTCCGCCTTCGCGGAGAAAACGCCGCCCATGTCGATGCGCGAGCTGCACGCACTCTTGACCGGAACGGTGGTGGTTCCGCCGGGCTGCGCGCAGAACGGTAACGGCTTGCCGCGAATCGCCTGAACCTTCTTGCTCACGAAGCCGGCCATGGCGCGGGTCGTCACCAGCACCGCGTTGTGCTCCACGACGACTTCGGCGGTGGTGGAGTTCGGCGCGGGTACCCGGCCCGAGCTCGCGCAGGTTCCGGCGCCCGGCGCCTTGAGCTTCAAGTTGCCGACGTGGTCGCCGTGCATGTGGGTCAGCAGCACGAGGTGGATCTCGCCCAGCCTCGGATCGTTGCCGCCGGTCACGGTGGGTCCCGCGTCGTAGAGGAAGCGCACCCCGCTCGGATCCTCGAAGATGATGGCGCGATCGTTTGCGCACAGCTCCCCGGGGTGCGAGCCGACCGGGGTGATCTTCACGTTCTGGGCGAGCGCTGGGAGCGCGGCGAATGAAAGGACAATTGCTGCGCAGGCGATTCTCATGCGGTCCTCCGGTGAGGCTGGTGGTTGGTGTTGGTATCCCTGCAAGCCAAGCGCATCCGTTGCGCCACGCCGCGTTTGCTTCGGAGGCTCATGGCCAGCAGAATAATAGAGCAACGGAGGTGCCTCGCGGCAAATGGGAATTGGCGGATGCAACGGAAATCGGAATGGAGAATGACACGTCGAGCGCCGTCACGGTTCGATACGTGAACACGCGATCATGCGAGCAATTGCTTTACCATGGAGCACGCCGAGCATTACCCGCTCGCCATCGAAGTCTACAAAGGCAAACCGATCTATTACGGGCTCGGGAGCTTCTGCTTCATCAAGAGCAACAAGCGCTATTTACGCGGTTGGGTCGGATTGCTCGCGCGCGTGACTTTCGAGGGCAGCCAGGTACAGCGCATGGGATTCTCGTTCGTCCGTCAGAACGACAACGGCGAAGTGATCATTCGTACCCCCGAGCAGGAGCCCGACGCGCTCGAAGAGCTCATGCACATGTCGGCGCGCTTCAAGACGACGTTCTGCGTAGAGGACGACCAGGTAGTGTTCACCCATTGCGCCTGATGCGATGGAATGGGACGACGGGGAGAAAGCAATGGCAGAGAACATCCGTCTCGACGGCAAAGTTGCGATCGTCACCGGCGCTGGACGCGGGCTGGGTCGCGCGATGGCGCTGGCACTGGCTGAAGCGGGCGCCGGCGTCGTCGCCGTGGATCTCATTGCGGAGGCCCTTGGGCGTGTCGAGCGCGAGGCGGACTCCGTCTCCGGCGCACTCGCCTGCGTTGCCGCAGATATCCGTAATGCGCGGGACTGCCAGCACGCGATCGCCGCTGCGCACGAGCGCTTCGGCGGGCTCGACATTCTGGTCAACAATGCGGGGCTCCTTCCCTCCTACGCCTGGCCCGGACGTTTCCTCGCCGGCGCTCCGCAGGCGAAGTTCTGGAATCTCGGCGACGACGTGGTACAGAACGTGATCGACACGAACTACGTCGCGCACGACCGCATGACGCGCTACGCAGTGCCCCACATGATCGCGAAGGGCTGGGGGCGGGTCGTCAACGTGACGACGCGCCTCACCACGATGAACCGCAGCGGCGGATCGCCCTACGGCGCCTCCAAGGCGGCGCTCGAGATGGCGTCCGAGATCTGGGTGAAGGATCTCGCGGGCACGGGTGTGACGGTCAACATCCTCAACCCGGGCGCGGCGGTCGACACGCCGGGCTTTGCCACGCCGGAGGAGAAGCGGGTGGCGACCGCGTCGGGGCGGCTGCACATGATGCATCCCGACCGGATGCGGGCCCCGATCGTGTGGCTCGTCTCCCACGCAACGGACGGGATCAACGGAATGCGCTACGACGCGGTGGCCTGGGACTCCGACCGCCCGGCCGAAGAGCAGGCGGCGTTGCACGGCCGGCCGCTCGGCTTCGAGTTGAAACCGAAGGCAGGGGGCGACGCGCGGTAAGTGTGGGACGATTGCCCCCGCGAACGGCGGGCAGG
>JBOIEI010000201.1:0-3557 GCA_050741055.1 Burkholderiales bacterium
ACGCGCGCATCCGGCACGACCAGCGTGCGCTACGGCACCATGCGCGAGAACGTGCTCGGGCTCACGGTGGTGCTCGCCGACGGCCGCGTCATCCGTACCGGCAGCCGCGCCCGCAAATCCTCGACCGGCTACGATCTCACGCGGCTTGTGGTCGGCTCCGAGGGCACGCTCGGCGTGATCACCGAAGTCGCGGTGCGCCTGCACGGCGTGCCGCCCGCCATGAGCGCCGCGGTGTGCGCCTTTCCCACGCTGCAGGCCGCGGTCGACACGGTGATCGAGACCATCCAGTCGGCGATCCCGGTCGCTCGCATCGAGCTGCTGGACGAGATGCAGGTGCGCGGCGTCAACAACTATTCGAAGATGAACCACGCGGAAGCGCCAACGCTGTTCTTCGAGTTTCACGGCACCGAGGCCGGTGTGGCCGAGCAGGCCGAAATGGTGGGCGAGCTCGCGCGTAGCAACGGCGGCAGCGATTTCCGCTGGGCAACGCGTCCCGAGGAGCGCAATCGGCTGTGGCAGGCGCGGCACGATGCCTACTACGGCGGCCTCTCGCTGCGAGCCGGCGCGCGTGGCTATGTCACCGACGTATGCGTGCCGATCTCGCGCCTCGCCGAGTGCGTGACGGCCACCAAGCAGGACATCGAGCGCTCGGGCCTGATCGCGCCGATCGTCGGCCATGTCGGCGACGGCAATTTTCACTTGGTCATTCTGGTCGACCCGAACGATGCCGACGAAGTAGCCCGCGCAGCCGCGCTCAACGAGCAGGTCGTGCGCCGCGCGCTCGCCCACGGCGGCACGTGCAGCGGTGAACACGGGGTGGGTTACGGGAAGCTGCCCTTCATGGGTGCCGAGCACGGCGAAGCACTGGCGCTCATGCACACCATCAAGTTCGCGCTGGATCCGCACAATCTGATGAACCCCGGCAAGATCATCGCGGGTAGCGCGCCCGGCGCCGGAACCGCGTCATGAAACTGCGGGAACGACGCAAGCGGCGCGACTCGACGGGCGCCCAAGGCGCCCCGCACGCAGCAATGGAGAACGATCACATGACGGCACTCGATCAACCGCGGCCGGTCTCGGTGGCGGACGACGATATCGGCCGCGAGAAGCGGCTGCGGATGTTTCGCCTGCTGCTGGAGCTGCGGCTCACCGAGAAGCGCGCCTACGACCTCTTCCTGCAGAACCTGGTCAAGGGCACGAGCCATCTTGCGCTCGGCCAGGAAGCGGTCGCAGCCGGCTTCGCGCTCGGCATGCGGCGCGACGACTACACCTTCTGCACCTATCGCGGTCACGCCCACACCCTGGCGCGCGGCGTGTCGATGGCCAGCGTGCTGGGCGAATTGATGGGGCGCGAGTGCGGCGTCACCGGCGGCAAGGGCGGCTCGATGCACTTGACTTCGGTCGAGCACGGCGCGATGGGCTCCTACGCGATCATCGGCGCGCATCTGCCGGTGGCATGCGGCGCTGCCTGGTCGGCGCAGTACCGAGGCACCGATCAGGTGACGGTCTGCTTTTTCGGCGACGGCACCACTAATATCGGCACATTCCACGAAGCGCTCAACTTCGCCGTGATCTGGAAGCTGCCGGTGGTGTTCGTGTGCGAGAACAACCTTTACATGGAATACACGCCGATCGGAACAGTGACCGCGGTCGAGCATCCGGCCGCCGATCGTGCCGCGGCTTACGGCTTGCCGCGCATCATCGTCGACGGCAACGATGCCGACGCCGTGTTCCGAACCGCCTCGCAGGCGTTCGCCCGCGCCCGCAGTGGCGAAGGCCCTGCACTCATCGAAGCGATGACCTATCGCCACAGCGGGCACTCGCGCGCCGATCCGGCGCAATACCGGCCCAAGGGCGAGCTCGAGCAATGGTTGCAGCGCGACCCGATCAAGATCTATCGTGAGCGCCTGGTCTCGCTCGGATTCGCCGAGACGGATCTCGGCGCGATCGAAGCCGATACCGAGCGGCGCGTGAACGAAGCGACCGAGACCGCCAAGGCTTCGCCGCCGCCACCGCTCGCGCTGATCGAAAAGGACGTCTGGGCCGACGGAGGCGCGGCATGGCGGAACTGACCTACCGCGACGCAGTGGCGGCCGGCATCGCGCAGGAAATGGCGCGCGACGAGCGCGTGGTGTTCCTGGGCGAGGACATCGGCGCGGCGGGCGGTGTGTTCAAGGCAACGGTGGGGCTATTCGAGCGCTTCGGGCCACGGCGCGTGCGCGATACGCCGATCTCCGAGCAGGCGATCATCGGTGCCGCGATGGGTGCGGCGATGACGGGGCTCAAGCCCATCGCCGAGATCATGTTCTCGGATTTCTTCGGCGTGTGCTGGGACATGATCGCCAACGAGATCGCCAAGACGCGCTACATGACCAACGGCCAGATCTCGCTGCCGCTCGTCATCCGCACGGCCAACGGCGCCGGCTCGCGCTTCGGCGCGCAGCACTCGCAGAGCGTCGAGAACTGGGCTATGGCGATTCCCGGTCTGAAGATCGTCGCGCCTTCGACCCCCGCGGACGTAAAAGCGCTCATCGCCGCCGCGGTGCGCGATCCCGACCCGGTGATCGTGTTCGAGCACAAGTCGCTCTATCCGATCAAGGGCGAGGTCCCGGACGGCGAGACGATCGATACGCTCGGCAGCGCCAAGATTTTGCGCGCGGGCAAGGACTGCACGATCGCCGCGCTCGCGCTCATGGTGCCGCGGGCGCTGGAAGCGGCCGAGCGGCTGCAGGCCGAGGATGGCATATCGTGCGAAGTGATCGACGTGCGCTCGCTCGTGCCGCTCGATACGCGCACGCTGCTTTCCTCGGTGGGCAAGACCGCGCGCCTGTACACCGTGGAAGAAAATCCGCGTCTTTGCGGCTGGGGCGCGGAGATCGCCTCGATCGTCGCGGAGGAAGGCTTCTGGAGCCTCGATGCGCCGATTGTGCGCATCACCACGCCGCATATTCCGCTGCCGGCCGCCGACGCGCTCGAAGACGCAACGATTCCGTCGGTGGAGCGTATCGTCGAGACGGTTCGCCGCACCATGGGTTGAGAGACGGGAAGGCAACCGCATGGACATCCTCATGCCGCAGCTCGGCGAAACGGTCGCCGAGGGAACGGTCACCAACTGGTACAAGAAGATCGGCGAAAGCGTGCGCGCCGACGAAGCGCTGTTCGACGTCGAGACCGACAAGGTAGCGACCGAGATTCCTTGCCCGGTGTCTGGCGTGCTCGCCGAAGTGCTGGTGGCGGCGGGCCAGACGGTGAAGGTGGGCACGCGGCTCGCCGTCGTACGATCGGCGAACGAAGCCGCGACCGCAACCGCATCGAGTGCGCAGGCGGCCTCCGCAGCCGCATCACGCAACTGGAACGCGTCCGACACCGGGTCGGCTGCGGGTGTTTCGCAGGCGCCGGCCGCGCCGACGCGATCGCCAGGTGAAAGCAGCGCGCACACCGCGCCACACGATGCGCGCCAGAAACTCTCACCCGTGGTAAGGCGACTCCTGGCCGAGCACGGGCTCGATGCATCGGCCATCCGCGGCAGCGGCCGAGACGGTCGTGTGACGCGCGAC
>JBOIEI010000202.1:0-4493 GCA_050741055.1 Burkholderiales bacterium
AGCTTGGCCATCGCGTTACTCCATGAATCGAAAAAATAACCGTGGTAGTTTGCCCCTCGCTGCAAGACCGATGCCCGCACCGCCGTCCCGGCCTCGCACGCCCGGGCATGTCGCCTGCGCCTGGGCAGTTTGCAGTCGGAATCGATGGAGGTGGCATGAGAAAGCAAGCTCTGATCGCCCTGCTGGTGTGTCTTGCGCTGGTGGCCTGCGAACCGCGCGGCACGCCGCAGAAGCCGAAGACGGTCGACCACGCCGCCACGATCCAGCCGAGCGGATTCTGATCGGCGCGCAGCCTCGGCGGCGTCCATACGCGCCGCGTGTAACTCGCGCCGATCCGGACAAGGAGAACAACGCATGCCGCGCGCGATCTGGAAAGGCGCGATCTCGTTCGGGCTGGTCAACGTCCCGGTGAGCCTGCATAGCGGTTCGAGCGAGAACCAGCTCGATCTCGACCTGATCGACAAGCGCGATTTCGCCCCCGTCGGATATCGGCGCGTGAACAAGCGCACCGGTAAGGAGCTCGCTCCAGCGGACATCGTCAAAGGCTACGAGTACAGCAAGGGCCGCTACGTCGTCGTGAGTGAAGAGGACATGCGCCAGGCGAACGTCAAGGCGACGCAGAGCGTCGACATCTTCGCCTTCGTGCAGGCTGCCGAGGTGCCGCCCTGCTATTTCGAGCGGCCCTACTATCTCGAGCCGGGCAAGCGCGGCGACAAAGGCTATGCGCTGCTACGCGAGGTGCTGGAGCGCACCGGCAAGGTCGGGTTGGGATCGGTCGTTCTACATACGCGCCAGCATCTCGCGCTGCTCATCCCGGTCGAACGGATGCTGCTGCTCAATACCGTGCGCTACGAATCGGAGATCCGGCCGCGCGACGAGTTGAAGCTTCCGGGCGTCAGCCTCGACAAGCTCGGGGTGTCGAGGAAGGAGCTCGAGATGGCCGAGCGGCTGGTGGAGGAAATGAGCGAACGCTGGGACCCCGCGCGCTACCACGACACCTATCGCGAGGACCTCATGGCGCGCATCAAGGCGAAAGCAAAAGCCGGCAAGACCCACGAATTGACCGAAGCGGAGCAACCGAGCGAGCCGCGCAAGACGGCCCAGGTCATCGATCTCATGGCGCTGCTCAAGGATAGCCTCGACAGGAAGGGTGGCGGCAAGCAGCGCGCGACGCGCACGAAGGCCCGCGCGAAAAAGCGCGCAAACGCGTCCGAGCGAAAACAGGCGCGCAACCGTGCCTGAGTGAGACGCGCGCAACCGACCTCAGGCTCAGGTGGTCGCGACGAGTGATGCCGATCGCGTAGAGTCACGTCATCACGGCCAGTGCGTACGCGACGCATTGGCAAGAAGGCCGGCGTTATGCCAGTCCTTTACGCGGGCACGCAGCGTGCACTCCCTTGCAGGCGATATCCCTTTCAAGGAGATGCAAAATGCAACAGAGCACGGTAGGTTCGAACATGACGAGCGGCATGGGCAGTTCGGCTTCCAACGTGTCCGACAAGGCGCACGCGGGCATCGACCGGTTGACGCAGTCGGCCCACCACACGGTGGACCGCGTTGCATCCGCGGCGTCCTCGGCAGCGGATCGCGTCCACCATGTCGGCGATAGCAAATACGGCCACTTGGCGCAGGAATGGAAGGAGGAGGGCTGTGCCTACGTTCGCGCGCATCCCATGACCGCCGTCGGGATCGCGGTCGGCGCCGGTTTCCTCTTGAGCCGTCTGATCCACTTCCGCTGATCGGCTATGCAACAGAGCGTGTATGGCGACCCATTCGTCGCCAGCATCAATAGCGCTGGCGAGCCGCGCTCGCCCCGCGATGCCGGCAAGACCGGTTCACGAATCAGTCGGCTCGCGGGTTCGCTGCTGCGGCAATCGCGAACGCTGTCGTCGGATTATCTGCAACTGGCCGTGCTGGACGCGCGCCTCGCCGCGGTTCGCTTCGCCTGGATGCTGTGCTATGGCATGGTGGCCGCGATTCTGCTGGTTACCGCCTGGCTTGCGTTGGTTGCCGCCGGCATCGTCTGGATGCTCGGCACGGGCGCATCCTGGGTCGCCGCACTGGCCGCAGCCGCGGCACTCAACATCGTAGTCGGGGCGATACTGGCGCTGCGAATGCGTCACATGTTTTCGGAGCCGCCATTCGCGGCAACCTTGCGTCAACTGCGCGGCGACGAAGCGGCGAGCGTCCGGGAACCCACATGAGCACAAAATACGACGACGATATCCGTGAAGCCGAGTCGCGGCTCGTCCGCGACCGGCAAGCGCTGGTCGCTCAGGCTGAAGACCTGACTGCGAGGACGCGCGACGTCGCCTCCTCGCCCAAAGGGCTGGTCGCTGCCTTCGCAGTCGGTTTCGTTCTGGGCGAGCTCACCAGACCCAGGCGCCCGCGAAGATCGAAGTCGCAGGCCCAGACCGCCGATACCACCGCGAAGGTGGGATTGGGCGGCTTGATTGGGAGCGCTCTGTTCGCCTACGCGCGCTCGCGCTATGGATCGCCTTGGGCGCTGGGGCACAGCGCATGGAGCTACTACGCAGCTAGGCAGCAAGCGCGCCGGGCCGCAACGCAAGGTCGCACGCCCGCGGCAACGACGAACGCAACCGGAAGCACGGTCGTGCGGCCTGCGAGGACGCCGGCTGGAGACGTCGGCGCCGTTTCGCCAGCGGCCGCTTACTCGTCGTCGCTTCGATCGCCGCAGCAACATGCCGGTTGAGTGTCCTGTAGCCCGGGCGGTGACTTGCGAGCGGGCCTAGCGGCATGCGGTTCGCTGCGCTCGCAGTCGACTACGACGGCACCCTGGCCTCGCACGGTCGAGTTTTCCCGGAAACCGTGCGCTCACTCAAGCGCTTCGCGGCATCGGGCCGCAAGCTGCTGCTGGTCACGGGGCGCGAGCTGGAAGAGCTGATCGGGATCTTTCCCGAGATCGGCGTGTTCGACCGGGTCGTCGCCGAGAACGGCGCGTTGCTGTTCTATCCGCGCACCGGCGCACGCAAGCCACTGGGCATCCCGCCGCCGCCCGAATTCGTTTCCGAGCTGGTGCGCCGCGGCGTCGATCCGCTCTCGGTCGGCGACTCGATCGTTGCCACCGTGACGCCCAACGAGAAGATCGTGCTCGAGACCATACGCGATCTGGGGCTCGAGTTGCAGGTGATCTTCAACAAGGGTGCGGTGATGGTGCTGCCCCCGGGCGTGAACAAGGCGAGCGGCCTGGCGACGGCGCTCGACGACATGAAGCTCTCCGCCCGCAACGTGGCCGCGATCGGAGATGCGGAAAACGATCATGCGTTGCTGCGCTCGGCGGAGTTTGGCGTGGCGGTCGCCAACGCGCTGCCGATGCTCAAGCGCGATGCCGACCGCACCAGCGCGCACGCGCACGGCGCCGCGGTCTCGGAGCTCATCGATGCGATCCTCGCCGACGACCTGCGCGCCTGGGCACAAGGAACGTCGAGGCGCGCCATCCTGCTCGGTTATCGCCAAGATCGCACGCCGGTGTGCATCGCGCCGGCGCGGTGCAACCTGCTCCTCGCCGGGCCTTCGGGCAGCGGCAAGTCGGTCTACGCAGCCGGCATTCTCGAGCGGCTGGCGGAGAAAGGTTACCAATACTGTGCGGTGGACCCGGAGGGCGATTATGCCGACCTGCCGGGGGCGGTCGTGCTGGGCAGCGCCGAACGCGAGCCGAGCCCGGAGGAGGTGGTGACCGCGCTGGAGAACCCGCATACCAACGTCGTGATCAATCTCTCAGGGCTCGCCGCCGATGAGCGGCCGGCCGCGTTCAAGCAACTGATCGCGCGGCTTGCGGCGTTGCGCGCGACTTGCGGGCGGCCGCACTGGGTCGTGATCGGCGAAGCGCAATTCCTGCTGCCCGCCGAAGATTCCGAAGCCGCTTTCAAACCGGACGAGCCCTCCCCTAGCATGATGTACGTGAGCGTGCATCCGGACAGCATGAGCCCCGTGGTGCTCGATTCCGTGGACGCACTGATCGGGATCGGTGCCAATCCCGGCGCCACCCTGGCGAAGTACTGCACGCCATTGGGGATTGCCTGTGCGGCCCCCTCGGATCTGAGCCTCCGACCCGGCGAGGCGGTGGCGTGGATGCGACGCGCGGGCGATGCGCCCTATCGCTTTGCCATGCAGCCTAGCGAGGCCGAGCGCAAGCAGCATCGGCGGCGCCTGGTGGAGGGGCAGCTGCCCGCCGAGCGCAGCTTCTATTTCCGCGGCGCGCAGAAGAAATTGAACCTGCGCGCGCAGAACCTGCCGTTGTTCCTGCAGATCGGCATGGGGGTGGACGAGGAGACCTGGCTGCATCACCTGCGCCAGGGCGACTATTCACGCTGGCTGCAGGAGTCGGTGAAGGATCCGCGCCTTGCCACGGAAGTGGCCGAGGTGGAGCGCAGCGCCGCGGACGCGGCAGCTTCCCGCGCTCGCGTCACGGCCATCCTCGAGAAATACATGAAGGCCGCCGACGAGCGCGCAACACCCTGACTGCGCTTCGT
>JBOIEI010000203.1:0-3625 GCA_050741055.1 Burkholderiales bacterium
CGAGCCGAGCACCGCGAGGATGAGCAGCGCCAGCGGCAAGAACGACTTCGTCAGCAGGCCTGCCACCTGGGCGATCGAATAACGGGTCGGGTCGGTATATGGGGGCGCCTTGTGCGGCTTGATGATCGCGACCGCGATCACGTAGACGATGTACATGCCGGCCAGGAGGAAGCCGGGAATGAACGCCGCGGCATAGAGCTTCACGACCGAAATGCCGGCCTGCGCGGCGTAGACGATCAGCATGATCGAAGGCGGGATCATGATGCCGAGGCAGCCGCCCGCGCACAGCACGCCCGAGGCGAGCCTGGCGTCGTATCCCGCTCGCATCATCTGCGGGAACGCGAGCAGGCCCATGAGCGTGACCACGGCGCCGACGATGCCGGTCGCGGTCGCGAACAGTGCGCAGGTCGCGAGTGTCGCCACCGCCAGCGACCCCGGAACGCGCCGGGTCGATATCTGCAGGCTCTTGAACAGGTTGTCGAGTATGCCCGCCCGCTCGATCAGGTATCCCATCAGCAGGAACAGCGGGATCGAAACCAGCGCGTCGTTGTTCATCACCGTGAAGGTGTTCTGCGTGAGCAGGTAGAACACCCGGTTGTCGACGAAGGCCTGGCCGGGCTGGAAGTAGGCGTAGTAGCCGAAGCTCACGCCGAGCGCCATCAAGGTGAACGCGACCGGAAAGCCGATCATGATCGTGGTGACGAGGATGCCCAGCATCACCAGAGCGAGGACAGGATCGCTCACGGTTGTGCTCCCTCGGCTTGCGCCTGTTCAGCCTTGGCTGCTTGCGCCTGCCGCAGAATCTGGTTCTCGAGCTCCTCGACGTCGTGCAGCCGCGGCGCCCAGCGTCCTTCCTTCAGGCACTGGATGCAGCGCAGCACCTCGGCCACGCCCTGCAGCGTGAGCAGCGTCGCCCCGACCGGAATCATCATCTTGAGCGGCCAGATCGGCACGCCGGCGGGGGAGTTGATGCTCACCTCGAAAATGCGCATCGAGTCCTGTCCGTAGCCCCAGCCCGAGATGATGAGCGCCGTAACGCCGGGGAAGAAGAACACGATGTAGAGCACCAGCTCGATGCCGGCCTGCACCCGGGGCGGCCAGAGGCGATAGAACATGTCGGCGCGCACGTGGCCGCCGCGCGAAAGCGTATAGGCGCCTGCCATGAAGAACACCGCGCCGTACATGAGATAGCTCATGTCGAAGGCCCACGAGGTGGGCGCACGCAGCACGTAGCGCACGAACACCTCGTAGCAGGTGCCGATCGTGAGGATCACGACGCACCAGGCGAACGCATGGCCGATGCTCTTGCTCAGCTGGTCGATGCCGTAGATGACGCGATTCATTGTCGTTCCAGGCAAAAAAAGGGGGCGGCCGGATCGCCGCCCCCTGCTGCCGTCAATGCTGTTCGATCACGCTTGTTTACGCAGTTGGAAGCTTGGTCTTGAAGACGTGCTCGTAGCCCATCTTGTGGTCGGCATCGTTCAGGAACCAGTAGTAGGCGACGCGCTTCGCCCACTCCTTCTGCGACTCGGCCACCTGCTTGAAGAAGGGATCTTCCGAGGACAGCCTGGTGTTGATCGTGTCCCAGGCCTTGAGCTGCGCCTCGAAGATGCTGCTCGGCGTGCGCAGCACGTTGACCTTGTGCTTGTTGATGAGATCCTGCAGGTCGCGCGAATAGTTGTCCATCGCGGTGAAGTAGTTGGAGGACGACGCGGCCTCTACGCCGTAGCGCAGGATCGCCTGCAAATCCTTCGGCAGCGCGTCGTACTTCTTCTTGTTGAAGATGATCTCGAAGAACTCCATCGCCTGGTGGAAGCTGCCCAGCATGTAGTTCTTGATGACGTCCTGCGCGCCGAAGCGCATGTCGGAGGTCGGGTTGTTGTACTCGAAGCCGTCGATGACGCCCTTCTCCAGCGCGGGAATGATTTCCCCGCCGGGCAGCTGGGTCTCCTTCGCCCCCATCTCCTGGAACAGGTCCGCCGCCAGGCCCACGGTGCGGTATTTCAGGCCCTGCAGCTCACCTGCGCCCTTGATCGGGCTCTTGAACCAGCCCAGCGGTTGGGTGGGCATCGGCATGGCGAAGAATCCGACCACGTCGAGTTGCAGCTTCGCCAGCAGCTCCTCGTACAGCTTCTGGCCGCCGCCGCGATAGATCCACGCCAGCGTCTGGTTCGCATCGCAGCCGGTGATCGGGCCCGAGCCGAACAGAGACGCCACTTTGCTCTTGCCGTACCAGTAGACCGGGACCGTGTGTCCGCCGTCGAGCACACCTTTGCTGACCGCGTCCATCACCTCGAACGGCTTCACCACCGCGCCGGCGACGAGATAGTCGACGCGCAGGCGCCCATCGGCCATCTCGTTCACGCGCTTGACGAACTCCTCGGCCATCTCGTTGAAGATGTCCTTGGCGCCCCACGACCCCTGAATCTTGAACACGACGGTGGAAGGCTTCACCGCCGCAGCCGGGGCGGCCGGCGCTTCGGAGGTCTTGCCCATCTTTTCCGGAGCGGGCTCGGGCTCCTTGGAGCAGGCAGCGAGCAATCCGGCCGCTGCGGCGCCGGCGGCGCCAAGCGTCGCGCCGCGCAGGAAGCGTCGCCGCTGCGGTGCGCTGGTCTCCGGGGCAGCTGGTTCCGAAGCAGTCGTCGTCGGGGAATCTTGGCGGTCGGTCATCATGCTCCTCCTGAAGTGTCCGTGGGCGCCAGCCTGCGGCTGCGCTCTCGAGGCTCGCCGGACAGCGTTGCCGGCGGCCATCTTGGATGCTGATGGGCTACTGCACGCTATGGTACCGGGAGTTCAACCGGAAAGGCAAAAACTTCACACGTCGCTGCCGCTACCGTGAACGAAAGGATCGGATTGGTTCGCGGGCCACCCGTAAGGCGCTGCCCAGATCGTGGCGGGGCGGGATCCCTCTCAGGAAACGCGTCAGCTCGCACCTGTTGCTCTGTTGAATCAGGTCGAACGCGATCGAGGCGGGCGACCGCCTCGGGAACGCGCCGGCGGGTGCGGACGGCGCACGGTTATACTCGTGGCGTGACGGGCGGACCCGCTGCGACGATCAGCTGCCCGCGTTGCGCCGGCGCTACACCACCGCCTGGCGCCAGCGCATTCCCTTCGCCAATGCCGAGCCGACGATGAAACCCAGGATACTGGTCGCGAGAGAAGTTTTCGATGAGGTGCTGGGGTTCTTGGCGGAGACGCTGGAGGTCGACTCGAACCAGACCGACCAGCCGCTGTCACCCGATGGGTTGCGTGCGCGCCTGGCCGACAAGGACGGGGTGATGTGCGCATTGACCGACCGTGTCGACGCCGCGCTGATCGAGGCCTGCCC
This sequence comes from Burkholderiales bacterium, assembly GCA_050741055.1. GTDB lineage: Bacteria > Pseudomonadota > Gammaproteobacteria > Burkholderiales > WYBJ01 > WYBJ01. The sequence goes on from JBOIEI010000203.1 coordinate 3,329, forward strand.
GCGCCTGAAGGTAGTGGGCAACATCGCGGTGGGATACAACAACGTGGACGTGCCGGCGTGCAGCGCGCGCGGTATCGTGGTCACCAACACGCCCGGCGTTCTGGACGAGACCACGGCGGACCTGGTCTGGACGCTCATGCTGGCGACAGCGCGGCGGCTCACCGAAGCCGAGGCGTATCTGCGCAACGGCGAGTGGACCGGCTGGTATCTGAAGCAGCTGCTCGGCACCGACGTCCACCACGCCACGCTCGGCATCGTCGGCCTGGGGCGCATCGGGCAGGCGATCGCGCGGCGCGC
>JBOIEI010000204.1:0-2030 GCA_050741055.1 Burkholderiales bacterium
GCAATACCCGGCGAGCAGCGACTACGTGTACGGCGGCGCGCCGTTCGTCGTGCTGTCGCCGCAGCACGCGAACCTGTTCCATGCGGCCGGCTGGAGCAAGGCGGAGGTCAAGCGCCGCCTGTGGGCGCAGTCGAAGCTGCGCGCGGGCCGTTCGCGCGGCAGCGAATTCCAGCGCACAGCGACCGGACGCCGCGACGAACTGGGCGAGGTCGGACCGGATACGATGCTTCCCATCTCGCAGCAGCCCGAAGACATCAGCATCGTGGTCGCCGGCGGCCCGGGCTCGCATTCGGTCTGCGTACCGGTCTCGGCGCACACGCGCTCGGTCACGCGCGAAGTGGTATTGTCCGAATAGGGCGGGAGGAGTAAGGCGATGCCGCAAGCTTTGGTCATCGGAGGCTCGCTGGGCGGATTGCTCGCGGCGAATCTCCTGCGCTCGATCGGCTGGCAGGTGCAGGTGTTCGAGCGCGTGAGCGACGATCTCGCCAGCCGCGGCGCCGGGATCGGCACGCACGAGGAGCTGCTCGAGATCATGCATCGCGTCGGCGCCGAGGTCGACGCCTCCATCGGCGTCCATCCCGAATCGCGCACCTGCGTGGACCGCAGCGGCAAGCGCCTGTACCGCATCCCGCGACCGCGCATCCTCAGCTCCTGGGGTCGGCTCTACCGCGCGCTCAAGGACGCGTTTCCTGCCGAGGACTATCACTTCGACAAGTCGCTCGCTTCCTTCACCGATGATGCGTCGGGCGTAACTGCGCATTTTTCCGACGACACGCGCGCACGCGGTGACCTGATCATCGGGGCCGACGGCATCCGCTCCACGGTGCGGGCACAGATCCTTCCCGACGTGGAGCCGCAGTACGCGGGTTACGTCGCCTGGCGAGGGCTGGTTCCCGAGGCAGCCCTACCCGCGGAGCTGCATGAAGAAATCTTCATGCACAACGTCGTCTGCTATCCCGACGGCGACGCGATGACCGCGTATCCCGTGCCGGGTCCGAACAACGACGTGCGCCCCGGGCACCGCTCGTACAACTGGGTCTGGTATCACCCGGTAAGCGCGCAGGGCCTCGCGGAGCTGTGCACGGATGCGAGCGGCTTCTGCCACGGCACGGCGATCGCACCGGCGCTGATCCGGCCGGAGGCGATCGCCGCGATGGTCGCAGCTGCCCGCAAGGCGCTTGCGCCGCAGTGCGTCCAGGTGATCGAGCTCACCACGCAGCCGTTCTTCCAGGCGATCATCGATCTCGAATCGCCGCGCATCGTGGTCAAGCGCGCAGCGATCCTGGGCGACGCGGCGTTCGTTGCCCGGCCGCACGTCGGCATGGGAGTCACGAAGGCGGCGCTGGACGCGGAGTGCCTGGCCGATGCGCTCATCGAATCGACCGACATCGATGCCGCATTGGCGCGTTACAACGAACGCCAGCAAGCCTTCGGCGCCCGCGTGATCGCACGCGCGCGGCGGGTCGGCGCGCATCTCGGCGCACAAGCCACCAAGCCGCCGGAGACATGGACCGAGCTGGAACGCCACCACGACCCGGTCTTCATGATGCACGAGACCGGCCGGCGGCTGCGCGACATTCCGGAGCTGATGGCGCTCGTGGACGCGAACCGGACGAGGCGCGCATCGACGGGAGTGCAGGCATGATCGCGATGGCGTCGAGTCATTTTCCGCGCAAGAGACAGCGCGGAGTTCGGAGGTGGACCGTTCTCGCGTTGGTGGCCGCAGCGCAACCTGCACTCGCCCAGACGGAAGCCAGCACCTATCCCAATCGGGTAGTGTCGCTGATCGTTCCGTTCTCACCGGGCGCCAGCACCGACATCGTCGCGCGCCTGATCGCGCAGAAGCTCACAGCGGCCTGGGGACAGACGGTGGTAGTCGAAAACCGTCCGGGCGCGAGCGGCGCGATCGGCCTGAGCGCGGTCGCTCGCTCGGCGGCGGATGGCCATACGCTCGGCATGATGATCGTCAGCCATGCCACCAACGCAGCGCTGCTCGGCAACAAGGCGCCGATCGACCTGGTGAAGGATTT
>JBOIEI010000205.1:0-10178 GCA_050741055.1 Burkholderiales bacterium
CGTCGTCCACCATCCAGTCATAGCAATGATCGATGCCGGCGCTCTTGAGCAATTCCGGCGTGGATTCGGTCTGCGCTAGCCCTGGCCCCAGCCAACCGCGCACCTTCTTGCCGCCGAACTGCTCCAGGCGGGTGATGCTGCGCTCGATGACGGCAGCCTCGTCCTTCTCCCAGTGCAGCGAGCGTTGCTCGTAGCCGTGGCCGACGAGCTCCCAGCCGCTTTCGAGCACGAGGTTCGCGCACGCCGGGTACACGTCCAGCACGCTCGCATTGATCGCTGCGCTTGCAGGCAGGCCCCGGCCCTGCAATAGCCGGGCGATGCGCGGCATGCCTTGGCGCAGTCCGTATTCGACCCAGGAGAAATTCGGCACGTCGGGCCACGGTTCCTTCCCGTGCGGCGCATTGAGCATCTTGCGTGGCATCGGCTGATCGAACGGCCAATGCTCGACATTGACGACGACATGGCAGATGAGGCGCTTCCCGTCGAGAGGAGCGAGCGCCGACGCGCTCGAAGCCAGGCGATAGGGAATTCGCGGATTGGATTCGCGCATGGCGGACTCGCTGTGGAAGGCTCCGAAAGATTGTAAGCCGGAACACAAGACATGGCTGCGCGGGATGCGAACCAGGTCGTTGCGTTGTTGCGGCGGCACGGAGCCGAAGCTATGCTGACGCGGAGATTCGCGCAGAGGTTGCAAGCGACCGCTTTGCCCCGTTGCGCTCACACGGAAGGAGAGCAGCATGCGCAGGTTGATCGCGACCCTCACTGGTTTTGTTCTTGCGCTCGGATTGATCGGAGCGACATCGGCGGCAAGCACGCCGCCGACCGTCACGGTGGGCGTGGCGCCGAGCCCCGATATGTCGCTCCTCATCATCGCGGTGAAGAAGGGTTTCCTCGAGAACCAGGGCCTGGATGCGAAGCTCGAGCTGTTCGAGTCCTCGCCTTCCGCGCTGCGCGGTGTGGTTGCGGGCCGCGCCGACATCACCGCCAACACCGAGCCGCCGCAACTCGCCGCGCGCGCGCGCGGCGGCAAGATCGTCCAGGTCATGACGGGCTACATGAGTGGCCGCCAGAACGGCCTCGTCGTCGACAGCAAGGTCATCACCAAGCCCGCCGATTTTGCCGGTAAGGCGATCGGCGTCCAGCGCGGCAGCGGCGGCAACTACCACATGGTGTGGTTCCTCGAGCGCAACAAGATTCCGCAGGATAAAGTCGAGCCCAAGTACATGGCGGCGCCGGATCAGATCGCCGCGCTTGCGCGGGGCGACATCGCCGCATTTTTCTCCTGGGAGCCGTTTCTGAGCAAGGCGGCAGCCGATGTTCCCAACGCGAAAATCTTCAGCCGCTCGATCGAAGACGGGCTGTCGTTCGCGGGCAACGTGGTGATGCGCGAGGATCTGGCGAAGAACAACAAACCGGTCGCGATCAGGATCGTCAAAGGCCTGATCGCCGCGGCCGACTGGATGAGCGCAAATGTGGACGCAGCAGCGAAGATTGCCAACGAGGTGCTGCGGGCGCCATCCGACGATCTGGTCGCGACCCAGATCCGCAACCTGCAGTGGCCCGGCACGTTCAAGAAAAGTGTCGTCGAGCAGGAGATTCGCATCGCCGAGTGGGGCGCGGGAATCAAGCTGTTCCCGACCAACGATCCCAGGAAGCTGGTTCAGGATTTCGTTTATCCGGCGCTCATCAAGGAAGCGGCGCCCGGGCGCACCGATCTGTAATCGGGCGATCGTGGCCAACGGCCCCTTCGGCTGCGGCGTCAGCGCAGCCGATAGCGCGCGAGCAACCGCGTCGTCGCAAATTGAAACAGGCGGTCGACCGCAAATCCGAGCAGCCCGAGCAGGACGATGCCGACGAACGCGACTTCGGTCTGCATCCAGGTGCGAGCGCTGAAAATGAGGTAGCCCAACCCTGCCTTCGGTGCGACCAGCTCGGCTGCGACGATGGTCGAAAAGCAGGTCCCCATCGCGAGCCGCATTCCCGCCAGCATGTAGCTCACGGTGGCGGGGAAGCGCACCATACGAAACACTTGCCACGGGGTCGCACCGAAGCAGCGGGCAGCGCGTATTTGATTCAGCGGCACGCTACCGACGCCGATCATGGTATTGAGTGCAACGATGAATACCGTGGTGTAGATGAGCAATGCGATCTTCGACGCCTCCCCGGTCCCTAACCAGAGCATGGCGGCGGGAATCCAGGCGAGCGCCGGCAAGAAGCGAAAGAACTGAACGTAGGGATTCATGATGAGGCGCACGGTGTGAAAGGACCCCATCAGAACACCGAGTCCGATACCGAGCAGGCTGCCGAGACTGAAGCCGATCGCGATGCGGCGCAAGCTTGCGATGACATCGGCAACCAGGCGCCCTTCCTCGAACAGCTTCGCGGCCATCCGATAGGTGCTCAGCGGCGAGGGAAACAGCAGCGGAATGATGGCCTGTGCGCTGAAGTACTGCCACAGCGCAAGGATCGTCCCGAACGAGGCGATGTAGCCAAGAAACGCGAAGCCGCGGCGGTCAGCGCGTGCGCTCATCGCGGCGTGGGGCTGTCCTGGTTTCGAAGCGCGCTGCGCACTTCATCGGAGATGCTGCGGTTGATGCGCTCATAGAGCTCGCCGAACTCCACCCCGCTGCGCCGCCGCGGGCGCGGCAGCGCGACATCGATCGTTTCCTTGATCGTGGACTCCGGCCCGGCCCGCATGATGGCCACGCGATCGCCGAGCAGGATCGCCTCGCTGATGTCGTGTGTGATGAAGAGGATCGTGCGCCGCACGCGCAGTCCGAGCTGCACGAGCTCGTCCTGCAGTATCGCCCGCGTTTGCGCATCCAGCGCGGCGAACGGTTCGTCCATGAGCAGGATCGGAGCGTCGAGCACAAGCGCCCGGGCAAGTTGCGTGCGCTGCTTCATGCCACCCGAGAGCTCGCTCGGATACTTGTGTCCGTGATCCTGCAGCCCCACCAGCTCGAGCACCGCGGCGGCACGGCTGCGGCGCTCTTGTGCGCGAAGGCCCAGCACGCGCAACGGAAACGCCACATTGTCGAGTACCGTCAGCCAATGAAAGAGCGAATCGCTGTCCTGGAAGATCACGACCCGGTCGCGCCCGGCGCCCCGGATCGATCGCCCCCCTGCCCGCACTTCGCCGCGCGTGGGCGATTCGAAACCTGCCACCAGGTTCAGCACCGTCGATTTGCCGCAGCCCGAAGGGCCGAGCAGCACGAAGAACTCGCCGGATGAAATCGCTACATCGAGGTTACGAATGACCCGGCGATCGCCGCCCGCAAACCGGAAATCCACCGCGGACAGTTCGATGCTGCCCGTGTCGGGGTGCGGCATCTCCGGGTGCTCGCCTGTTTTATTCAACATGCGCGGAATGGATGCGGTAAGGGCGCAGGAACCGGTCGGTGAAACTGCGGAACGCGCGATCGGCCGCGATCCCGAGCAGGCCCAAAGTCAACATCGCGGCGAACATGTTATCCATCGCCATCCACGTTCCCGAATCGACGATGAGGTAGCCTAGGCCTGCGTTCGCGGCAATCAGCTCGGCGCCGACCACGGCGGCGAACGAGTTTCCCATCGCGATCCGGGCGCCCGCGACGATATAAGGCATAGCCGCCGGAAAGATCACCCAGGCGAACATCTGCCAGCGGCCGACGCCGAAGCATTGCGCGGCCCGGATGTGATTGCGCCGCACCGCGCTCACGCCGGCTATCGTGTTGAGCAGCACGAGAAACACGGTCATGTCGAAGATGATCAGGATCTTGGAGGTCTCGCCGATGCCGAACCACATGATCGCCGGAATCAGCCATGCAATCGGAGGAACGAAGCGCAGGAACTGTACGTAGGGATCGAAGAGGACGTGCACGGGCTTGAAAAGTCCCATCGCCAATCCGAGCGGAATCCCCACGGCGCAGCCGATGCCGAAGCCGATCGCGATGCGTTGCAGGCTCACTGCCGTGTCCTTGACGAGCGAACCGTCCAGCAGCAGCTTCAGACCCGCCTGCAGAATGGCCAGCGGTGAGGGAAACAACGGCGACTGCAACCCATGGCTGGCGATGGCCCAGATGGCAACGCCGACGAGAACCGAGCTCCCCGTAATCGCTGCGCTTCGCCAAGGCAGGAAGATGCGCCGCTCCATGACGCGCTGCGACGTCAGACGGGAGCGCATTCGAGATTGAAGTTTGCCCACGGCGCGCACGCAGACATGGCGTCTATGATCATGCTGATCGAGTGGGGCACGACCGATCCTGCTCCGGTGATGGCAATGCGCCGATGGCAGCGCAGGGCGAATGCGGCCATGTTGGTCCTGCGCTGCGACGGAAGAGAAATGGTATTCGAGTCTCGGCGGAAAGGCACTACGCGCGTTGCCTCAGAATAAAGGTTACCCACGGGTACGGCATCGCCACGCTTTACCCAGGCTGCAGGGGAGATCAATATATGCACCACGCCACGGCTTGGCAAAGCATGGGCTTATCGACGTGATCACACTCGTCACCGGCGCTACGGGATTCGTCGGCATCAACATCGTAGAGGCGTTGCTCGCTCGAGGCGACGAGGTCGTCGCTGTTGGCCAGGGTGGCATGCCTGGGAACGCGCAGGCGGCGTTCGTGCGCTCAAGTAAGCAGTTGACCGTCGTCGAAGGCGATGTGCGGGACGCAACCTGCGTTGATGCCCTGTTCAGCGGCCCGCGTCGCGCCGATCGTCTGGTGCACGCTGCGGCGGTCACCGCCGGTGTGGCGCGCGAGAAGCGCGACCCGGCCACTATCGTCGAGGTCAACGTTGCCGGAACCGCGCGCGTGCTGGAGGCCGCGCATCGATACGGCGTGGGCCGCATCGTCCACGTGAGCTCCGGCTCCGCCTACGGCAAATCGCTATTCGAGCACCCTCGCCTGTACGAGAACGTAACGCCCGATCGCCCGGAAACGATGTACCAGATCACCAAGTTCGCCGGCGAGCGCACCGCGTTGCGGCTGCGCGCGCTGCACGGTCTGGACCTCGTCTGCACGCGTCTGGGGAGCGTGATCGGACCGTGGGAGCGCGATACCGGTGTGCGCGACACGCTCTCCACGCATTTTCAGCTCGCTCGCCTGGCCGTACAGGGTGGGAGCGCAATCCTCCCACAGCGGGAATATCGAAGGGACTGGGTGTACTGCCGCGACGTCGCTGCCGCCATCGTGGCGCTGCTGGATGCGAAAGCACCCTCGCATACGCTCTACAACCTGAGCTCGGACCGTGAATGGGGCGGCCTTGCGCCGTGGTGCGAGCAGTTGCAAACGACATACGGCGGGTTCGGCTACCGTGTCGCCGCGGAAGGCGAGCACGCCACGCTCGCGATCGCAGAATTGCAGGACCGGGGTGTGATGGATATCGCCCGCATCGGGCAGGACATCGGCTTCAAGCCGCGTTTCGGGCCGGACGAAGCCTACGAGGACTACACGTGCTGGCTGCGGGAGTACGGTCCGTTCCCGTCGTAACAGCGACCTCGCGGCTCAGGAAATCACGCAAGCCGCGAACCGGCGCGCTAAGCGAATGCATCCGCCTAGTTCGGCGCCGCACCTGACCGCCGAACGATTTCGCCCCACTTCTGGTGCTCCTTGCGGATGAAGGCGGCGTACTCCTTGGGGCCGATCTCCATGGGAATGCCGCCGACCGTCGAAAAGCGCTCCTGCACGTCCGGCTGCCTCAGCACGCGCACCATTTCCTTCGCGAGCCGCTCCACGATCGCCGGCGGCATGCCGGCCGGGCCCGACAGGCCGTACCAGATGCCGCCCTCCATGCCCGGAACGCCCGCCTCCGCGATCGTCGGCACATCGGGAAATACGGCGAAGCGTTTTTCGTACAGCGCCGCCAGCGGGCGCAGCCGCCCGGCCTTCAACTGGCCGATGATCGAGGGCAAGCCGTCGAACATCAGATGCCCTTCGCCGCCGGCGAGCCCGACCACCGCCGGCCCGCTGCCCTTGTAGGGCAGGTGCCTGATGTCGACGCCGGTCAGGAGCTTGAACTGTTCCCCCCAGAGCTGGGGCGCACTGCCGTTGCCCGAAGAAACGAACAGGTACGCGCCGGGCTTCGCCTTGGCGAGGGCGATGAATTCCTTCACGGTCTTCGCCGGCACTTCCGCATTCACCACCATCATGGCCGGCATGTACAAGACTCCGGAGATGTGGGTGAAGCTCTTCATCGCGTCGTACGGGAGCTTCTTGTACAGCACCGGCGCAACGCCATGCGTCGTGCTCGACGTCAGCATGAGCGTGTGACCGTCGGGTGTCTGCTTGGTGACGTATTCGGAGGCGACGATGCCGCCGGCGCCCGGTCGGCTTTCGATGACGACGTTCTGGCCGAGAAATTCGGAGAGCTTGGCGCCTATCACCCGGCCGGTGAAATCGGCAGCCCCGCCTGGAGGTACCGAAAGCACCAGGCGCAGCGGCCGAGCGGGATAGTTGCCCTGACCCCAGGCATGCAGAGCCGAGCCGAGGCCGATCACGGCGATGACAGTAAGGATTGGCTTCATGGTGGTACTCTCAGTCGATGCAAGTGGACGAGGAACAGGCGACGCAACGCTGGAGCGCTTGCGGGTCCAGCCGATTCGTGTCGCGCAGGAGCCGCTCGCGCACACGCACGATAGCAAAGCATTCGGGAAGTAACAATTCAAACGTCCGGTCCACGACCGGAAGTGGAGGTATGGCGATGGATTATTGCGACTGGATTGCAAGCCACCTGGGCAAGGCGCCCATGACGATCGACTGGAGGGACGTGCCGAACGAGGCGGTGGACGATCCCAATGTTTCCACGCACACCGGAACGACGCGCCAAACCTGGGTGGGCGACAAAGTCGTGCTTACGCGCGCGGTCGTACGCGCGAATTCGAGGGGCAAGCCGCATTTCCACGCGTCCGAGCAGGTGTCTATGATCTTGCGGGGCGGTGTGCGGGTGCACATGGACGGAACCGAGCGGGTCGCCATGGCGGGCTCTATAGTTCACATCCCGGGCAACAAGATTCACATGTTCGAGATCCTGGGCGAAGAGACCGAGCTTCTGGATGTTTATACGGTGCTGGAAAGCGCCGAAGAATTGCGAAAGCACTATCCGGCTTCGGATTGAGACGGTGACAGAGGCGAAAGCCGCCCTGGGTTCGACGCGGGCAGCCTTTGCGCCGGCAGATCGCACCGGCGCAGTGCGAGTCATTGCGTCGGCAGAGGGCGCCGGCGCAGTGCGGGTTCAACGCTCCAGTGACCCGATCCGATCGGGCGCGACCACGTGGTGCGCAGGTTCGTCGAAGCGACTGCGTGCGCGCGGCAGGCGGCGCACCATCGCCTCGAACGCGGGATAGGAGGCGCACAACTCCTCCAGGATTGCGGGTGGCAGATCGAGACCCGCCGCCTTTGCCATGCGCTGAATCTCCTCGCGCGACGAGGGTGGCAGATCCTCTAGCGTCTGAGCCACCGGGTCGGTGCGGATGAACGAGCGCGTCATTGGGTCATTCCTTCGATCGGGCGCCGGGTGTGCCAGTCCGTCAGTTGCTGATAGGCATGTCCCACGCGGAACATGAGGGCTTCCTCGAAGTGCGCGGCGGCGAGCTGCAGACTGAGCGGCAGACCTTCTCCACTGAATCCGCACGGGATGTTCATCGCGGGCTGGCCGCCGATGTTGAACGGTGTGGTGATGTTCGGCGGGCGCAGGAATTTGTCCAGCTCGTCCGGACGCGCAGGCTCGGCCGGTGTCATCCAGCCTGCGGTGGCGAGCACATCGTATTCCTTGAACGCGCGCGTCAGCTCGCGCGCGAGCCACAGCCGCTGCCGCAGCGCCTGAAAGTAGTCCTCCGCCCGAATGAGGGCGCCCGAGAGGACCTTGTTCCGGAACATGAGCCCAAAATCCTGGGGGCGGGTGCGAAATTCGTGCTCGTATGCACTGAACATCTCGGTGATGGAGATGGTCGTCTTGCAGTCCTGGTAGACGAGAAGATCGGACAGCCTGATCTCCTCGACAATGGCGCCCGCCTGAGCGAGCTCCTCCATCGCCGCCGCGACTGCCGGCGCGATATCGGGATGACAGCGCTCGTCGCCGTCGTACCAGTGCCGGACCCAGCCGATGCGCAGGCCCTTGACGCCGAGCGAGAGATCGCGCGTGTAATCGGCCGGCGCCCGCTCGACGCTGGTCACGTCTTCGTCGTCGTAGCCGGCGATGGCGTTCAATACGATGGCAGCGTCTTCGACTGTTCGCGCCATCGGACCGCATGTATCGAAGGTGAACGTGTTCGGCAGCACGCCGCGCCGGCTCACCAGGCCGTAAGTCGGCTTGACGCCCACGATGCCGCATACGGCCGCCGGCATGCGTATGGACCCACCGGTGTCGGTGCCGATGGCCGCAGGCAGCAGGCCCGCTGCGAGCGCGGCACCGGCGCCGCTGCTCGTGCTGCCCGGCAGATAGCCCACCTTCCACGGATTCATCGCCGGCGGCCAAGGCAGATCCCAGGACGGACCGCCGTGGGCGAACTCGTAGGTGGTCAGCTTGCCGAGAAGAACCCCGCCCGCCTGCTTCATGCGCGCGGCGACTCCCGCATCGCGTTGCGGGATATTGTGCTCGAGAATCTTCGACTGGCCGGTCGTGCGCACACCGGCAGTTTCGATCACGTCCTTCAACCCGTAGGGAATTCCGCGCAGCGGATCGGCGGGCCCGCCGCGCATGAGAACTGCCTCGGCTTCGCGAGCACGTGCCAGGGCGAGCTCCGGGGTCGGCGTGACGAAGCAGTGCAGACTCGGTTCGTGCTTGTCGATGCGGGCCAGCAGATCCTTCACGATCTCCACGGGTGATGCGGCGCGCCGGCGATAGAGCGCAATCAGCTCGGCGACCGTAGCGTACTCGGCAGGCGCTGTCTTGGCGCCCGCCCCGGAACGCGCTGGCGTCGCGGCGGAGGCGGGGGCGTCGCTGCGGTCATTCATGTCGCAACGCCATCGAAAACGAGGCGCCGTTCCGCGAACTTCCACTCCCCGTCGACGAGCTTGATCGTATCGGTGTAGACCCCGGCATGCGTGGTGTGCGGAAGCTTCCCGGGTTCGCCGTTGTAGCCGAAGAGATAGCACCGGCCCCGTATCGTCTGCGCGTCGATCTTCTCGAGATGGATGCTGCCGTTCCAGTGACGGCGATAGAGGTGCGTCCGGCTGGCCTTGTCCTTCTTTTTGTAGGCCACCAGCGCCGCACGTCCCTTCACATCGTAAGTACCATGATGCTCGCCATCTTCGGTAAAGAGGCTTGCGTACCACTCCGCCTCGCCGGCGTCGCTGGACAGGTTGTAGGCCGAATAGAGGTTCAGGATCTCGACATACTCCTGCGGCGTTACCGCGAACTTCTTCATAGGCTCTCCGCTGCGTGGAAGTACTCGGGCAAGCTCATCATACGTATTCCCGAAGCCAGCGGCCACCAACCGGTCGGAGAGATTATCGCCGTCAGGACGCCGGCCATGGTGTAGCCCGCCGAGGAACGATTCCATGTGTCCACGCGTGTGTCCATGCGCTAGACTCGTGGACTCGCGCGCTTTACGAATCATAAGGTTAAGTGCACCGTGAAATTGGCCACCTGGAATGTCAACGGAATCCGCGCGCGCCAGACGCAATTCTGCGAGTGGCTGGAGCGCGATCGGCCCGATGTGGTATGCCTGCAGGAGCTCAAGGCCGAACCCTCACAGGTGCCGGCGCAGTGCGCTCATGCCGACTACCACGTGTACTGGCATGGCCTGCGCGCCTATTCCGGAGTGTCGCTGCACGTTCGCAAAGGCCTGTTCGCAGGGGTGCCCGAGTTCTCGCATCCCGACTTCGACATGGAATCGCGCATCGTGCAGGCGCGCTGCGATCGGCTCGTGCTCGCGTCGGTGTACGTGCCGAACGGAGGCAAGGACTATGCCGCCAAGCTCACCTTCATGCAGCGGCTTGTTACCTGGACCCGGTCGCTGCACGACCAGGGGCTCGAGCTCGTTTTGTGCGGGGACATGAATATCACACGCACCGAGATGGACGTGCATCCCAGGGAACGCAAGCCGGGGATCATCGGCCAGCGCCCGGAGGAGCGCGAGCTATTCCAGCAACTGCTCGGCGACCACCTCGTCGACGTCGGCCGTGCGCTCGATCCCGACAACGACCGCATGTTCACGTGGTGGGCGCCGTGGCGCAACATGCGTCAACGCAATATCGGCT
>JBOIEI010000206.1:0-9640 GCA_050741055.1 Burkholderiales bacterium
GCGGGGCCGGAGCCCGGCGCTGGCGCGCCGCATCACCTTGTACGCGGCCGGCATCGATGCAAGCGGGCAGCACGATTTCTGGGGTCGCAATGGGCGCGCGATCTACGCAGCCGATGCGCGCAACGGCGCCGCCGAATCGAGGCGCAGCGCCGCGGTCCTGCAGGTCACAGGCGAGCTGGTGCGCAGCTACGTCGATCTGCGGGCTGCCCAGGCGCGATTGCGCAGCACGCGCGCCGACGCGGCGGCTCGGGAGGCGGTCGCCCGGCTCGTCGGAGAACGCCACCGCTTCGGGGAGGCCGCGCGCTTCGATGCGTTGCGCGCCGACGCGCAGGCGAAGAGCGTGCGCGCGGCGATCGCCGGGATCGAGGCGCAGGCGCGTGCCGCCGCGTACCGCATCGCGCTGCTCATCGGGCAGCCGCCCGAGGCGCTTTCGCGCCGTCTGCTCGCTGATGCTCCGCTGCCCGCAGCGCCGGAAGCGGTCTCGGCCGGCCTGCGTTCCGAGCTCCTGCGCCGCCGCCCGGACATCCGCCAGGCCGAGCGCGAGCTGGCAGCGGCGACTGCGGACGTCGGGACGGCGACGGCGGATCTCTTTCCGCGCGTTTCGCTGCTCGGCTCGATCGGGCAGCAGGCGCGCTCCGGCGAGGATCTCGTGGACACCGGCAGCACGCGCTTTTCGTTTGGCCCGAGCCTGTATTGGCCGCTTTTCGACGGCGGGCGCATTCGCGCCCGCATCCGAGCGGCCGACGCGCGGGCGGGAGCGGCCGCGGTACGCTACGAGCGTGCGGTGCTCGGCGCGCTCAGCGATAGCGAGACGGCGCTGAACCGGCTCGATTCCGCGCGACGGACGCGGGAAGACACGGAGGCGGCGCGGCGGCAGTCGGCGGATGCCCTGGTCCTCGCACGGCAACGCTACGAGGCGGGCGAGGACGACCTCATCGCGCTGCTGCAGGCGCAATCCGCGTACAGCACCGCCGAGCGCGCCAGCGTCGATGCGCGAGCGAACGAGCTGCAGGCGCTGGTTGCGCTATACAAGGCGCTTGGTGGCGGCTGGGAGCGCTTCGAGCCGCACCCTCAGTGATCGGCGCAACGCAGACGTGGCGATCCGGCTCGACGCCAGCGGCTGCGCACGCCTGTTGTCCGGCGCTCCGCAAAAGCGATGCGCTTCGCTGCCGATCGGCGACCGGGACAAGCGCGCCTTTGCGCTGACGCAGGTCCGCTGCAGCGCGTCCCGAAGCATGCGGGCGCCGGCATTACAGGTCGCCGACGAACGCCTCGATCGCTGCATTGAACCGCTGCGGCTCGTCGACGAAGAGCGCGTGACCGGCTTGCTCGAAGACTTCGATGCGCGTCCCTGGACGATTGCGCCGGAGATTCTCCGCCTGCGCGGCGAACTGGGGCGTCACCACGTAAAGCAGCGGCTTGCGCAAGGCCCAGGCGACATCGCGCCAGTATTCGCGGGGCTTCGGGTACGAAAGCAGATCGATGCTCGCCTGCAACGGCAGCCGCAAGGCGCCCTCGACCAGGCTGCGAATCTCTTCGGGCGGGCGCTTGCTGCGGAAGATCGCGTGCACGAACGAGTCCACTGCTTTGGCGCGATCGCCCTGCAGCGCCGCAGTGAAGTTGCCCTCGGCGGGCGGCGGCTGTTCGCCGACCGAGCTGTCGACCAGTACGAGCCCCGCTACGCGATCATCGCCGTGCGCGCGTACGTAGTGCAGGCATTCGAGCGCGCCCAGCGACCAGCCGATCAGCACCACTTTCGGATAGCGGACGACGAACTCGGCGATGTCGCGCGTGCGCCGCTCCAGCGTGTAACCGTCGGCCGGGATCCCGGAGCGCCCCTGACCTCGGGGATCGAGCGCGGCGGTCCGATAGCGCGCGCCGAGCGCCAGCAACTGGGCGCTCCAGATCGAAGCCGGCATCGACCATCCGGGGACGAAGGCCAGCACCGGCGCGTCGCCCGGAACACCCTTCGGCGAGGCTTCCAGCACGTGCAGGCGAACGCCGTCGGAGGCGCGAAAGTAATGACTGTTCACGACAGGCAAGGCGCTGCTCGCATCGGCTCGGGATACGGCTGCCCGCGCGCTGCGGCCAGCCGGGAACGCGGCGCAGACCGGCGTCGCGATGATAGCGGCAAGGAGGCGACGCCGCGACGGCGGATGTGCCGCGGCGCCGTCGCAGAGTCCTTGGTCAGCGCTCGGCGATCGCGCCCCCGGAAGCGGGCACGGACGCCTGCACGGCGATGCGCCGCGCCACCATGGCGTTGGATTTTCCACCGCGCCAATGATAGCTGAACGAGAACGGCAGCTCGGAGGCGAGCGAGCTCTTGTAGGCCGTATCGAGCCCGGCCTGATACGCCCAGTGGAACGGGTGGATGGGCTTGCGATAACCGCCGTAGAGGCGCATGTCCCAGCCGCCTGCTTTCAGCACATCGTATGGCATGCCGGTATCGTCCTGCACCAGGAAATCGGCCGCCTCCAGCAGCGTGTCGCGTATCGTCCGGAACTGCTTGTCCTGCAGCAGGTAGGAGGCGGACTTGATCAGCATCGGCGCCGGCTTGGCCGCGCGCAGGTGCGTCAGGAACTCGGGATAGGGCGCGAGGCCCCGATCGGTCGCGTCGACGGAAAAGTATTGCAGCGTCTGCTCGGGGCCGGCGGGCCGCTGGAACACGATCCGCACCCCACGCAGCTTCCGCAACGGCTTGGCATCCGGCAGCCCGGCCTCTTCTTCCTCGGCCAGCGCCCGCTTGAGCTCCAGCGGCTCGACCGAGCGCACCTCGAGGCCGGCGAGCGCCATCGAGGCGATCAGCACCGGAACGACGCCGCGCAGCTGCGAGGTGTGCAGCTGCCGCGACATGCGCGACGTGATGAAATAGTTGCGCTCGATCAGGTCGCCCACCGCCACGCGAACATCGCCCAGCAACCTGCCGAGCGCCGCGCGATCGAGGCCTTCCAGCTCGGGCACCGCGCCGGGCAGCTCCAGGCCGAACAGGATGTAGTTGCGGCAGCCCGGGAACAGCACGTAGGCGTTGGCGAAATCCGGACCGCTGAACGGATAGAGCAGGGTGCCGGAGCCGCCGCACGGGTTACCGATCGAGGCATCGCGCCAGCGCGCCATCACGCTGCCCCGGCCTTGCTTCACTTTCAGCCATCCGGCCTGAACGACATCGCGGTGCTCGCGCCACTCGTTGGTCTGCGCCAGCTCGAAGTGCGCAGGCAACGTCGGCGGCAATCCGGCGAGCAGGCGTGCGATCGAGGCCACACGCTGGTCGCCTACCGGCGCCGCCCGCACCACGCTCACGACCGCCGGGGCGGACGTGGCCGAAACACCCTGCGACGGATTGGTCGCCGCGGCGGACGGCAGGGACGCAAGGAATCCAACGCCGGCGAGCAGCGAAGAGAGAAGACGCATGGGTTGGGCAAGGTTATCGAAATGGGCTCAGAGCATGTAACGTCCGAGCTCCGGGGCAGGCTTACAGCACGAGCGCCTTTGCGGGTCACTTCCGGACACGACGGCATTGCGGCGCCACGATTCCCGGCCAGAAACCGACGCGTTTCGGGGCCGGGCTCGCCCCGTGAGCCCGGCCCGGAGTAACCTATTCGAACAGCACGGAATTCGATTCGCACCAAATTCGATTCGCACCACAAGGAAGCCCGGATGAAGCTACACGAGACCGAGATCGACCTTCCGCCGCAGCAGGTCAGTCTCGACGTACTGCTGGAGAAATACGCCAAGGGCGACGAGCGCAGCGTCGAGGACGTGCGCCGGCGCGTCGCCCGTGCGCTCGCCGCGGTGGAACGCGATCCTGGCCGCTGGGAGCCGGTGTTCTACGACACGCTGGCGAACGGTTTCATTCCGGGCGGGCGGGTCAATTCCGCAGCCGGCACCGAGCTGCAGGCAACGCTCATCAATTGTTTCGTGCAGCCGGTCGGCGACTCGGTGTCCGAGACCGTGGACGGCAAGGCCGGCATCTACGTTGCCCTGATGGAATCGGCCGAGACGATGCGCCGCGGCGGCGGCGTCGGCTACGACTTCTCCGCCATCCGGCCGCACGGGGCGCGGGTACGCGGCACGCAGAGCACCGCCAGCGGACCGGTGTCGTACATGCGCGTGTTCGACAAAAGTTGCGAGACGGTGGAATCGGCCGGCTCGCGCCGCGGCGCGCAGATGGGCATCCTGCGCTGCGACCATCCCGACATCGAGGACTTCATCCACGCCAAGGACCAGGGGGATCTCAGCAACTTCAACGTCAGCGTCGCGGTGACCGATGCGTTCATGCGCGCGCTTACGCAGGATGCCGACTGGCCGCTCGTGCACAAGGCCAAGCCCGGGGCGGAGCTCGATGCCGCGCCGCGCCAGCACGAAGACGGCCGCTGGATCTACCGCACGCTCAAGGCGCGCGATCTGTGGCGGCAGATCATGCGTGCAACCTACGACCATGCCGAGCCGGGCGTGTTCTTCATCGATCGCGCCAACGCCGACGACAACCTCTCCTACTGCGAGACGATAGAGGCGACCAACCCCTGTGGCGAGCAACCCTTACCGGCCTACGGCTGTTGTTGTCTGGGCAGCATCGATCTGACGCGGTTCGTCGACGATCCGTTCGGCGCGCAATCACGATTCGACTTCGATGCCTTCGCCCGCGTGGTTCGTCCTTCGGTGCGCATGCTGGATAACGTCCTCGACGTCTCGGTGTGGCCATTGCCGCAGCAGAAGGCCGAGGCGATGGCCAAACGCCGCATCGGACTGGGGTTCACCGGGCTAGGCGACTGCCTCATCATGCTGGGGCTGCGCTATGACAGCGCTGAAGCGCGCACGATGGCAACCCGGATCGCCGCTGCCATGCGCGACCAGGCCTATGCGTCCTCGGTCGAGATCGCGCGCGAGAAAAGCGCCTTCCCGCTGCTCGACAAGGAGAAGTACCTCGCCGCGCCGCGGTTCGCCTCGCGCCTGCCCGAGCCCATCAAGGCCGCGATCCGTACACACGGCATCCGCAACAGTCACCTGCTTTCCATCGCTCCCACCGGGACGATCTCGCTTGCCTTCGCCGACAACGCGTCCAACGGCATCGAGCCGCCGTATGCCTGGAGCTATCAACGCAAGAAGCGCATGCCCGACAACGGCTTTCGCACCTACGACGTCGAGGATCAGGCCTGGCGGCTGTACCGCCATCGGGGGGGAGACGTGAACGCGCTGCCGCCCGCGTTCGTCACAGCGCTGGAGCTTTCGGCGCAGGACCACATGCACATGGTGGCGGCGGTGGCGCCCTGCGTCGACTCGGCCATCAGCAAGACGGTCAACGTCGCCGAGGATTATCCCTATGAACGATTCGAAGATCTGTACCTCGAAGCCTGGCGCGCGGGGTTGAAGGGCCTCACCACCTATCGCCCCAACCGGGTGCTGGGCAGCGTGCTTTCGCTGGCGCCATCGCCGCAAGCCGCCGAGCCGAACGATCTGGATGTCACCGACGCGGATCGCCGCATCCGCCTCGACGCAGCGCCCGAGCCGGCGCTGTCCAGTCTGCGCTGGCCGGGGCGGCCCAAGCTTGCAGCCGGCAATCCCTCGTGGACCTACATGGTCGAGTCACCCTTCGGCCAGTTCGCGATCTTCGTCGGGCATGTGGAGAACGGCGAGCGCTATCCGTTCGAAGTCTGGGTGAACGGCAACGAGCAGCCGCGCGGCCTCGGTGCGGTGGCGAAGACGCTGTCGATGGACATGCGCGCGCAAGACAAGGCGTGGCTGCGCATGAAGCTCGACATGCTGGCGCGCACGATGGGCGACGATACGTTCGATTGCCCCATGCCGCCGGACGGCGAGACGATGCGCGTCCCGAGCATGGTGGCCGCATTTGCACGCATCGTGCGCTTCCGGGTCGATCAGCTCGGCGCGTTCGAGCACGAAGACGGGCCGGCACCGGTGCTCGATACCCTGTTCGCGAACAAGGAGCCGAAGACCGGCACCGACGGCACGATGTCGTGGACGGTCGACGTCCTGAATGCCGTTTCGGGCGACGACTTCCTGCTGATCCTGAAGGAGCTCGTGCTACCGGCGGGCCAGCGCAGGCCCTATTCGGTATGGCTCGCGGGAAGCTACCCGCGCGCGCTCGACGGCCTGTGCAAGCTGCTCTCGCTCGACATGCGGGTGATCGACCCCGCGTGGATCGGCATGAAGCTGCGCAAGCTGCTCAATTACTCCGAGCCGCTGGGCGACTTCATGGCGCGCGTGCCGGGAACGGAGCGGCAGCAGAATTTTCCGAGCACGGTGGCCTACATCGCGCGCCTCATCATCCACCGCTACGCGATGCTGGGCGTGCTCGACGAGCGCGGTTATCCAGTCGACGAGATGGGTGTGCTGGAGATGCCGGACGACGAGCGCGGCCGCACCACCTATGCTCGCGTCACCGGCAAGCGGTGCAAGGAATGCGGCAACAGCGCGGTCATCAAGAAGGACGGCTGCGAATTCTGCACGGCGTGCGGCGCGATCGGTGCATGCGGGTAACCGGTCCGAGCTCCACCGGTCAGTCGTGCGCTTGCGCCAGCTCCGCGACGAAGCGCTCGGCGGCTGCCGGACTGACGTGCCGCTCCTCGTGCAGCAGCCGCACGGCTTCGGCTCGGTCCCCGTTCTGCAGCGCTGCCTGAATCCGCGCAACGAACGGGTCGGCCACCGGCAGGCCGATGAAGCGCCGCACGGTCTCGCTCAGGCTGAGCGTGTAAGCGCTACCGTCCGGAACATAGGCGACGGACACGGGCAAGTGCTCGCGGTCGAGCCCCAGCGCCAGCCGCCACTTGGGGTGCGTGCCGCTCTTTCCCGACACGGTCACTTGCGCCAGCACGGCCCGAATCTGCTCGAACGGAACACTGCCGGCGCGCGTGCCGAGCGCCCGGCGACGCCGCCATTGCAGCGAACGGGCGCGACGATCGAATACGAATCGGGCGCGCTCGAACAGCGCCAGGAACGCGGCCAGAAAGATGCCGCTGCCGGCGATCAATCCGAGCACCCGCTCGCTGCCGATGGCGCTGGGCCGCTGGATGCAGATAGCCGCGGCCCAGACGGCTGAACCCGCGCACAGCGCGGCCAGCAGCCAGGCAAAGCGCGCATCGCCTGCCTCGATGACCAACCGGTCCCGGTTGTGTTCGACGATCTTCACGCGAGTACTCGCGGCTCAGGCCGGATGCACCGGCCGGTGACGCAACACATGCTGCACGACCCGCCGCACCAGCCCGGC
Organism: Burkholderiales bacterium; assembly: GCA_050741055.1. GTDB lineage: Bacteria > Pseudomonadota > Gammaproteobacteria > Burkholderiales > WYBJ01 > WYBJ01. The sequence continues at coordinate 7,223 of JBOIEI010000206.1, forward strand.
GAACGCGGCTGACCAGGCGATGATGGCCGCATAGAGGAACACCTGGGTCGGCGTCGCCAGGAACCCCAGCGCCAGCGCCTGCCCCAGCTCGTGCGTGGCCGCGGAATACATCCCCAGCGGGAACACCGCGCCCCAATACAGCGGATCGTAGCGCAGCGGAAAGCGCATGTAGCCATAACGCCATATGGCCAGCACCGCCAGCATCGGTATCCACCAGGTCGCCGTCGCCCAGTACAGGATCGTGAATCCCTTGATGAACGGCAGGATCGCGTGCAGGAAAGGCGCGTCCGGGGCATTGATGATCAGGAACGATCCCGCCAGGGTCGAGATCGCCATCGCCCCCATGTTGATCCAGTACGGCGGCGCGAGGTCCTCGGGCGCGAGCCGAAAGAAGGTGTAGCGATAGAAGATGAGGACCATGAGCCAGATGTAGAGCATGCCGCCCCAGAGCCACATCGAGAGCGCGAAGAAATTCATCGCGATACGGGTCGGATGGTGCGCATGCGCGGCCAGGTGCGCGAACAGCAGGGCCAGGGCTTGGGTCGATACCACCGTCAGCAGCCACGCCCCCGAGATGCCCTTGTCCAGCGGCGGCTTGTCGACCTTGATGGTGAACGCGGCGAACACGGCGTAGGTGACGACAAACCAGAGCAATGCAGCGAATACACCCAGCGCGAGCGCAATGCGATACGCGTCGGCGAACAGCAGGACTTGCGTGCCCAGCAGCGACGTACCCGCCACTGCGGTGAAGAACCCCGGTGCGCGCAGGTGGTCCGCCATGTCGCCGAAAAAACGCGCGGGGTATCGGATCGCCCTGGCGATATTCAGCCCCCAGAGCAGGAACCAGGCGCCGATGTTCGCGGCCAACAGGATCAGCGCGAAGATGCGCATGCCCTGGAAGTCGGCCGCGACGGATACGATGCCGGTAGCCATAACCAGCCCGAAGTAGGCCGGCGACAGCTCGGCGACGGCACCGAGCACGCCCTGAGCCGGAGCGCCGCCAGCGCCGGGCGGCAGCTCGCTCATCGTCCCGGCTTCCCGCCCGGCCGATGACGGCTCGAATCGACAGCTTCCACAAGGCAGGCCAGCTCGAGCTCTCGTTCGTTGCTCCCGCGCAGGCGGCAGCCCGGAAGATTCGACAGCGTCCTGGAATCCCGTCTACACGGGAACGACTTCACCGCAGCATTCATCTAGCGCCTGGCCGCAAGCGCCCGCAGCGCATCGATCAGCTCGCTGTCGTTCAATTCGCCCATGCCCGACTCGACCATTTGCCCGAATACCGCCGAAGCCGCGGTTCCGATCAGGGCTTGGCGGCCGAGCTTCTCAGCCAGTTGCACACCGTACTGGGAATCCTTGAGCCGACCGCGTCCCGAGAAGCCGACCGGCTGGTTGCGCTTGCCCTCGGCCATGACGTTGGAATGGTGCGCGACGTGCTTGCTGCCGGTATAGCCGAGCGCGAATGCTTCGGCGGCGACATTGAGATCGATGCCGGCCGCCTCGCATTGAACCATGGCTTCGGCGACCGAGGCCACCTGGATCACGCCGAGCAGGTTGTAGATCAGCTTGTACGCCGTGCCCGCGCCGGCCGGTCCGAAGTGGAAGATCTTTTTCGAGAACGCCGCCAGCAGCGGTCGCAGCTCGTCGAGCTCTTCCGTGCTGCAGCCGGCGTAGACGCGCAGCTCCCCGGCCTCGGCCGCATCGGGTCTGCCGGCCACCGGCAAGTCGATGTAGCGCAAGCCGCGGGACTGGACGATGCCGGCGAGCTCCACGACCCAGTCGTGCGACAGCGTCGAGCACTCGGCCAAAAGCATGGCGGGCGTCACCGGCCCGCGCAGGATGCCGTTGGGGCCGGTCCAGACCTCGCGCGATGCTTCGTCGTTGCTCACCGACGACATCACCACGTCCGCGCCCTCGACGGCTGCGGCCGCGCTCGATGCGATCGTCGCACCGGCGTCGCGAACGACCCGGGTTTTGTCCACCGTCCGGTTGTAGGCCGTCACTTCATGGCCCGCGCCGAGCAGCCGCAGGATCTTCGCCTGCCCCATGTTGCCCACGCCGATGTATGCAACTTTCGCCAAGCTCGTTCTCCTGATCAGTTGCAGATGACCAGCCCTTCCATCGCCAGCCCATAGCCGAGCAGCTCGTTCATCTGCCGGCGCAGCGGCTCGGTCAGAATCCAGCGCGTGTACTTGCGGCTGAGCGCCGACTGTTTCACCAGGTTGCGCGCGTGCTCCCAGCCGCGCGCGAGCACCTTGTCCTTCGCATGCAGCTCGTTCACCAGTCCCATCTCGAGCGCCTGCTTGGCGCCGATCGTTTGCGCGGTGTACAGAAAGTAACGCCCGCGGTTCATGCCCATGAGGAGCGTGAAGACCACGTTCACGCCGTCCCCCGGCACCATGCCGCCACGGAAATGCGCGC
>JBOIEI010000207.1:0-4544 GCA_050741055.1 Burkholderiales bacterium
CGGAAATCCCGCGAGGGTGATGCTGTCGGCACCCTTCTTCACCAGCTCCTCGACACACGGCCAATAACGGCTGCGGATCGCTTCGTCGACGCCCTCGGCCGTGTAGTCGGAGATCTCGATCGAACAGGCGATCCGCTTCACCTCGGCCGGCAGCAAAGGCTCCGGCTGCGACATCGGATGCCGGTCCGGGCCGAGCGGCGAAACCGATCCCGCGGTGTAACGCACTTTCACTGCGCCGTCTGCGCTCATGCTCGCATCCTCTTATTCTGCCGTGGTGGCGACCGGCTCAAACGCACGCCACGGTATACACATCGTGCACGCCGTCGGGCAGACGGTGGTCGGTCCACGATGCGCCCGCGTCCTCGGTGCCGATGACCTGCCCGCCGCGCGTGACACACCAGATGCTGGCCGGGTCGTTCGGATTGACGCTGACCGCCATCACGGTCGATAGGGCATCGACGCCGTGATCGATGCGCCGCCAGGTCTGCGCGAGGTCGTCGCTGCGATAGACGGATCCGGCCGTGCTGAACGCGGCCTGCGACAGGCACGCGTACATCACGCGCGCATCGTGCGGGGATACGAGCACGTCGCGGCAATAGGTGAGCGGGGAGAAACGGCCGATCTCGGTGTCGTACCAGGTTGCGCCGCGGTCGTCGCTGCGGAACAGCCCCATGCGCAGCGCAAGGAAGGCGCTGCCCGGTGCCGCGGGGCTGATCACGAGCGCATGCGAGTCGAGCATGCCTTCGCACTCGCCGCAGTGGCGCCCACCGACGTTGCTTTTCAGATGCGGCTGCCGGGCGAGCTCGAACAGCGTGCCCGACACATCCTGCCAGGTCTCTCCGCCGTCGCGGCTGCGGATGACGCCGCTCACTTCCAATGCGAGGTAGATGTCGTCGGGCTCGCTCGGGTCCACGGTGATGCGGATGGTGCGTGTGTCGAACCCTTCGCGCTCGCAATGCGCGGGCGATACGGCGCTGGCGACGCGCTGCCACTTGTCGCCGCCGTCTTCGCTGCGATAGAGCGCGACCGGCGCGGCGCCCGCGAACACCACATTCGGGCGCGTGGGATGAACGCACAGCGTCCAGATCACCGTGTCGCGATCCGGGAAGCCCAGGCGTTCCCAGTGCTCGCCGCCGTCGGTGCTGCGGTATGGGCCGTCCTGCGTGCCCACGTAAACGATGTTCGAATCGCGGGGATGGAGGGCGATCGCGCGTACCTCGGCGTTTTCGGGCAGGCCGCGCGTCAGGGCTTGCCAGTCGCCGTCGCCGGGGCTGCGCCGAAAGAGGCCACCTCGGTACTTGAAGCGTGCGCTGCCTTCGCCGCGCCCGGCACCTGCGAAGATGCGCGTGGGTGCGCTACGGGTCATGGTTTCCTTCCTTCCGAGTCACTGCACGTCCTGCCCGAGGCCGCCGCGACCCTCGGGGTTCGTCGTCTCAGGGCCGATGCGATCAACCCGGCGCGTGATCGTCGCGCCACATGAACGTCACGAACCAGGCGTCGCCTTCGCCTTCGAGGCACACGATGGTGCCGTTACCCGGCTTGAATTCGACTACCTTGCGCTTTTCGTTGCCGCAAACGAGTTGCGATGCCGCTCGCAGCAGATAGTCCACGTGACCGCACATCATGACGTCGCCCTTGGCTGCCTTGATCTCCGCGACGAAGGGGGCGACCGGGTCGCCGGTGTTGATCGGGTACGCGGTCTTGGCCGTCTTGTCCTCGGCACCCAGTCTTTTGGCGACGCGTTCGGCGGTGTCGATCGTCCATTGCTTGTCGCTGTGCAGGATGCGCGCGGGTGCGACGCCGAGAGCCGCGAGGCGCGCTCCCAAGCGATCTGCCTGATCGCGCCCCTTGGGACTGATGTGGCGCTGCGGGTCCTGTTCGGCCGACAGAGCATCGACGTGGTGTACGAGATAGACCTTCATGGTGGCCTCCATCCTGGGTCGGTTGGTCGGTTGGAATCAGCCGTGCCAGTTTATTCCAATTCGTCGTTCGCATTGCGCCCGGGGCGGGGCGTGAATCAACCGCTGGCGCACGCGTCCGAGCCGCACCCGAGGTCACGGTCGGCTTCGGCCAGCAGCTTGTCGTAGTCGGACGGCAAGGCGATCCTGCGCCCGACCACGGCCGGCGAGTAGCCCTGCAACCAGTAGGAATTGGTCGGATGCCCGCCGCCGGCCACGGTCAGGATCAGATTCTCGGGCCGGGCTGCGATCGGCCACGGATCGAGCTCGAGGCTCGCGCGCGTGGCCGGATTCGAGTCTACCTCGATCCAGGAGACCGAGCCCGAGCGCGTGAGCGATGCCATCGGGATCTTCGAATGCTCCCAGAGAAAATTGCGCATCGACTTCTGCGTCCAGCCGAGCTCGGCCATGCGTTGCGCGACGATGTTCGGGATCATCAGCACGCCGGGCGTGCCGTCGGTCCAGCCGGGTATGCAATGCAGGTTCGGGGTGCGCAGGAAGTCCGCCATGCGGTGCATGCCTTGCAGCGCGTCCTCCTCGGCCGTTTCCTTTTTCGCGCTGCGCCGGCGGATGTTGGTCGCGCCGCTGGCGAAGGCGAGCGAGATGGAATTGGTGCCCGGCTCGAAGCCATGGCGCTCGGTGCCGTGCGCTATCCAGCCGGGCGGCAAGCCTTCCTCGTCTTCGGCGAACACTGCGTTGGTGTAACGCATGCCGCCGTAGTTCGCCATCGCGCCGGTGCCCGGCAGCGCGCCGCCGAGGTTCTGCTGCATGAGGCGCAAGGCGCGGCCGATGCTGGCGCCGGCTGGCCGCTGCGGGTCCGGTCCGAGACAGCCGAAGCCTGAGTTGAGCCGGATCTGACGCCGGATCGGGCCGTTGACGATGACGACCGGGAAGGCGCTGCCCGAGGCGGCCTGCAGCTGGTCCGAATTGGTGCTCGGGTCGAGAAACGCCTCGACCGCGGCCAGCAGTACCGGCAGATACTCGGGCCGGCCGCCGGCCATGGCGAGCGCGATCGCGCACGCTTCCACCGTGACGATGGCTCCGCGCGGCGGCATCTTGCCGAGCACGAGCGATTCGGGCGCAGCCGCACCGCGCAGGATCCCTTGCACCCGTTGCGGCGTCGGCAACCACAGGGGCAGTCCGTCGCCCCACAGGTTGCTGATGGCGAGATGATTGAAGCGCGCCAGCGCCTGCTCGTAATCCGGTGCCTCGATCGTGACCATGCGACCGCGCTCGGCCGCGGGCTCGGCGGATTCGAGCTTCCAGCGCGTCAATCCCTCGTAGAACTCCTGCTTGCGCGCCTTGACCGGCGCGATGTCGCTCTCCGGCAGGAAGATCGGCATGGGAAAGGTGACCATCGCCCCCGCCGGGGCGAGACCGAGCCCGGCAACCGCGTTGCGGAATACGCCGCCGAAATCGGCGCGTCCCAGCGTGACGGTCGGAATGCCTGCTGCTTCGAGCCTAGCGGCTGCACGGCCGCATGCTGTGGCGCAGGACCCTCAAGAGGCGTTGCCGACGATGACGGCGTCCACGCCCGCCTGCTGCACCAGCGCGCAGGTCGCGTCCTTCGGGATTTCGGCATTGCCTTGCGGAAAGGCGTCGATCGGCAGAACGCGCGCACCGGGGAAGTCGGACTCGAGCAGCGACTTGAGCAGCGGCAGCATGCGATGGGCTTGCCACTGCTCGTTGCTGAGAAAGCCGATCGTCTTGCCGTCGAGCGTGCCGACGCGCGCCGCGTGCGGCTGGCTTACCGCGATCGTTCCAGAGGGATCGTGAAATTCGATGCGCATGCTTGGTTCTCCGGGAGGCGCTCTCAGGGCGATCGATTGGCAGGGTTACTCCGAACAGTCCTTGCGGCGGCGACCGGAATCCGGACTGCCGGTGCAGCTTTGGCTTCTCGTCTACGTGAGTGCGGCGATGAACCGTCGTTCAGACGTTCGCTATGATCGGGTTTTGCGGCTCGCGCTCCAGGCGTTCGAGCTCGAACCGGTCTTCATCACGCCTTCGATGCGCTCGCCGTTCACGCGTCCGCTGTACTGCACGCCGCCCGCGCTGAACACGAGCCGATCGCCGCTGAGCTTGACATTGCTCAGCTTGAGCTCGCGGCCGTTGGCATTGAGCGTGCCGGAGACCATCTGGAACTGCTGTTCGAGCGTGAGCGTGCCCTGCGGCGTTTTCCACGTACCCGCAACCTTGGCCGGAACGATCCACAGGTAGGCCGTGCAATAGCTGGTGCAGCCTTCCTCTGTGCTGGCGGTGACCGACTCGTCCCACTTCCAATCGCCCATCGTGAACGAATTCGACACCACGCGCGTGCCCGGTTTCATTTCGAGCAGTTTCGGGCGCAGCTTCAGGTTGATGTCCGGCAGCAGGAACATCGTGATGACGGTGGCGCCGGAGAAATCGGTCTCGAACAGATCGGCGCGCTTGAACTCCGCCTTGCCCGCGACGCCGGCCTTCTGTGCGTTGCGTTTGGAGAGCTCGACCATGTCCGGGTTGTATTCGATGCCGAGGGCGGTCGTGCCGCGCTTGGCCGCGGTGATGACGGTGCGCCCGTCGCCGGAGCCGAGATCCACCAGTGTGTCC
>JBOIEI010000208.1:0-5612 GCA_050741055.1 Burkholderiales bacterium
ACGCGCGCCTGGAAACCCGTTCCAGCGCGAGCCGCGCATATTCGAGGTAGCGGGTTGCTTGTGCTGCGCTTTCCGGCGTGAGCACGAAGCAGAGCAGCTCCATCAGATCGCGCTGCGGCAGGTCGTAAACCGCCAGCTCCCAGTCGAAGGCGCGATGAGCGCGGCGTCGCGCACGCGCTCGAGCAATAGCACCGGCGTGCCACGCACCTCGATGGCGCCGAAGTACACCGGCATACACCCCAGCAGCGGGCCGGAAGCGCCCGCATACAAGGCAAGCTCGCGTTGCGCCGCGCCCGCGAATTCGCTCGTGGCCCCATAGGCCGTGAACACCGCGCGCCACGTCAATTGGCGACGCGACGGCCCGATCCGGCGTGCCTATCAGGAGAAGGTGCTGGATGAATTCTTCGCGACCGCCTTCGACGGGCCCAGCGAGACGCTGCGCTTCGAGGCGAAGGAGCTCTCGGCCGCTTCGCGCGAGGTCGTGCGTCGCAAGCTCGAACGCCTGGTGCGCGAGTTCAACGAGCTGGCCGAAGTCGATGCTGCGCTCGAGCCTTCCGAGCCCGACAGCGTCGGCCTGGTGATTGGCCTGCGTCCGTATGTGCTTTCGCTCTTCACCCGCATGCAACGCGGCAAGCGCATTCGTTGACGCTCCAGCGAGTGGCTGCCAAACCGCTTTCCGCTATGCGCCCGCCTCTGCCTTCCGGGAGCGAGCTGTAGAGCTGCAAGGCATTCCCCGAAACTCGCTGCAGCGCGTCAGTCACCGAATCGCTCGCCCTGTCCGTTTGGATTAGTTCGCCGCCTGCGCGGGGCGAGCCACCAAGAGGTGTTCGCGCCCAGAGTCGGAGCACGCTTTTCCATTGCCACCAGGGGGTATTCGACCTAATGCCTGCGGCGTATGGATCGCGCCGGTCGAGCGCCCTATCGTTCCTCCCGCCCCGGTCGGCCAGCGCCGATGCGATTCGCGCACGGCCCTCGATGCCGGCCGGCAACGTGACGAGGAGACTCGAGATGAAGCGCTTTTCCATCCTGGCCGCAGCTTTGCTCGCAACCGGATCGAGCCACGCGGCATTGCAACCGGGCGAGATCGCCTTCACGGCATTCAACGCCGACGAAGACGGCTTCGCGGTCGTCGCCCTGCGCGATATCGCGCCCTTCAGCGCCATCTATTTCACCGATAACGAGTGGAGCGGCGGCGCTCCGGGCAGCGGCGGTTTCAACACCGGCGAAGGCACGTATGCATGGGTCACGGGAGCGAGCGTAATTGCGGCCGGTGGGGTGGTGCGCTTCAGCGACATCGATGGCGCAGCCCGTGCCGCCTCGATCGGGGCGTTCGGTCAGGTGCTGAGCGGCCTGGCCGGATTCGCCGCAGCCGGCGATACCCTCTTCGCCTACAGCGGCGATTCGGCAGCGCAACCCACCGCATTGCTGGCCGCGATCTCGACCGACAACTTCGGCGGCAGCTCGCTTGCCGACAGCGGCCTCAGTCTCGGCGTCAATGCGCTGAGCGTGGAATCGGGCGCCGATTTCGCCGAATATAGCGGGGCTCGCAGCGGGCTCGGCGGCTTCGGCGCGTATGCGGCCCGCATCGCCGATGCGAACCAGTGGGTCTCGCATGCCAGCGGCGATTTCGCCGCGCTCGCGCCGAATCTGACGCCGTTTGCCGTGACTGCGGTGCCCGAGCCGCATACCTATGCGCTGCTGGCCACGGGACTCGGGCTGATTGGCCTGCGCCTGCACCGGCGCCGGCGCCGGCAACGCCGTGCGCTGTTGCCGCTGGCCTACTGAACGGCGCCAGGAGAGAGCCGCGCTCAGCCGCGACCGACGAACGCCGCGCCCAGCCGCGGCCGACGAACGCCGCGCCTAGCCGCGGCCGACGAACGGCATCTTGGTCGCCATGATGGTCAGGAACTGGATGTTGGTGTCCAGCGGCAGGCTCGCCATGTAGACCACTGCCTCGGCCACGCGCTTCACATCCATCATGGCCTCTACCGCGACCGTGCCGTTCGCCTGCTTCACCCCCCGCGACATGCGCGCGGCGAGCTCGGTCATGGCGTTGCCGACGTCGATCTGGCTGCAGGCGATGTCGTATTTGCGCCCGTCCAGTGACAGCGTCTTGGTGAGCCCCGTGACGGCGTGCTTGGTGGCGGTGTAGGGGGCGGAATCCGGGCGCGGCGCATGGGCCGAGATTGAGCCGTTGTTGATGATGCGCCCGCCGCGCGGATCCTGGTCCTTCATGATGCGGAATGCGGCCTGCGCGCACAGGAAGGAGCCGGTGAGATTGCAATCGACCACGCTCTGCCACTTCTCGTAGCTCAGATCCTCGAACGCAACGCCGGGTGCATTGGCGCCGGCATTGTTGAACAGCACGTCCACACGTCCGAAGCGCTCGACGGTCTTCTGGAAAAGGTTGGCGACTTGCTCGGGCCGCGCTACGTCGGTCGGCACCGCGAGTGTGCGCTCGGCGGCGCCGCCCAGAGCCAGGGTTTCATCGAGCGCATCCTTGCGCCGGCCGGCCAGCGCGACGCAGTAGCCGGCCTCCAACAATGCCAGGGCGCTTGCCCGTCCGATGCCCGATCCCGCGCCCGTGACTACCGCGACTTTGTTCGTATCCATAGGCTCCCTCCGTGGTTGGGAAGCATGGTAATCGGGAACGGGGATGGGGGGAAGGACTGGAAGCGTTGCGCTATACTGCTCGCATGGCGACGATGATCTCCGAGGTGTACGACGCTTTCCGCGCGGCCGGCGTGCCGGAGGAACAGGCACGCCGAGCCGCTGAAGCTATCCGCGCGGAATCCTTGGCGACAAAGACAGACATCGCAGCCGTGAAGCTCGATCTGGCCGTGCTCAAGTGAATGATCGGCTTTAACCTGGCTGTGACCGTCGCCGTGCTGTGGAAGGTCTTTAGCTAGTATCTACACCTTATCCCGTAACCGGGAACGAAGGCGCGTCACGGCCTGCCCGTGCAGCTGACACACGCGCGACTCGGACACGCCCAGCACCTCGCCGATTTCGCGCAGGTTGAGCTCTTCCTGATAATAGAGCGCCATCACCTTCTGTTCGCGCTCGGGGAGGTCCTCGATCGCCTTGATGAGCGCCGTACGCATGCGCTCGTCGAGCAGGCGCTCCAGCGGCTCCTCGGTCCAGTCGGCGAAATGCCGATCGAGCACGTCTTCGTCCTCGCCCGAGCGGAAGTCCTCGTAGTACACCAGCTGATGGCCGCGGGCGTCCTGCAGCATCTGCTGGTACTCGGGCAGCGGCACGCCGAGCGAGTCCGCGAGCTCGGTCTCGCTCGGGGGGCGGCCATTGGCCTGCTCCAGCCTGGCGATCGCGGTCTCGATCTTGCGCAGGTTCTTGCGCAGTCCCCGCGGCAGCCAGTCCGACTGGCGCAGGCTGTCGAGCATCGCGCCGCGGATGCGCTGCACCGCATAGGTCTCGAATTGCGCGCCCTGCGATTCCTGATAGCGCTTGGCGGCGTCGATCAGGCCCAGCATGCCCGACTGGATCATGTCGTCGACATGAACCGAGGGCGGAAGCGTGGCCATCATGTGATGCGCGATGCGCTTGACCAGCGGCGCGTACTTCACGACGCATTCGTCCGGGTCCATGAATCCGTTGTTGACATACTGCTTTGCGGGTCGTGCAGCTTGGGCTTTCATCGAAGTCCTCGAATCGATTGCATCAGGTTCTTTCGGGTCATGGGATCGGCTACAGGCTCGCCGCCAGCAGCGTGGGCGCTTTGCGCGGTGCATTGCGTGTCGCCGAGCGACTGGCTTTCGTCACAAACTGCGCCAGGCGGTGAAACGCGCGCGTGGCAGGCGCGTCGGGTTCGGTGTCCAGAACGCTGCGGCCGTGCGCGGCAGCGCGTGCTAAGGCTTCGTCGGCCGGCACGAAACCGCACAGCTGCAGCTGGATATCGAGATAGCCTTGCGCGACCGCAGCCATGTTGCGGTAGATCAGGCGCGCTTCGTCCTCCGAGGCGACGCGATTGACCAGCACGTGGAAGCGCGTCTGCATGCCCTGCACGCTCATGCGCTTGATGAGCGCATAGGCGTCGGTGATGGAGGCGGCCGCGCGCGAGAGCACGATCAGCACCTCGTGCGATTCGTGCTCGCCGGTCCACAGCAGCGAGCGGCCGCAGGCGCTATTCACCAGCACGCAATCGGGCAGCCGCGTACGACCGGGCAGCCGGGCCGGAATCGGGGTGGGCTCGAGCCCGCGCCCGCGCTGGGCGAGATCGAGCGGCCAGACGGCGAGGCCTTGCGTTGTCGTGACCTCGAGCGGCTGCGCCGGCGCGGCCGCCCATGCGCTGGGCGCATCGAGCCCGAGGTAGTCGAGCGCGCGCGCTTCGCTCGGGTGGCGCGCGGCCTCGACCAGCAGCGTGTCGCGTCCGGCTTGTGCCAAGGCGACGGCGAGATTGACCGCTACCGATGTACGGCCCACGCCTTCGCGCCCGGCGACGATCTGGATCACGCGCGGGCGCCCGGGTGCGAACATGCGCCGCAGCCCGTGCGCCTGGTCGATTGAGCGATCAAGCAACATAGCCTCCCATGCGGGCCGCGAAGCCGCTCGCGGCATCGCGCTGCGGCTCCTGCAGCGCGGGGGCGAGCATCAGTGGATACTCCTCGTGCTCCAGCCCGAACACCGAGCCGCCGGCAGCGGCGCGCAGTGCGCGATGGATGAGGTACTGGCGGTTGGGGGTGTGCAGGTCTTCGGGCACGCGCTGGCCGTTGGCGACGAAATGCAATGCCAGGCGATTGCGCATGATCACGTCCAGGGATGCCCCGATCGCCTGCGCTTCGTCGATCTTGGTGAGGATGCAGCCGTCCAGGCTCGCCGGCTCGTAGCAGCGCACCACGTCTTCCAGCGTGTCACCGTTGCAGGTCGCGTTCAGCAGCAACAGGCGCTTGACGTTGCCGCCGGAGCGCGTGAGCGCATGCACCTGCTCGGTTACGAGCTTGTCGCGCTGGCTCATGCCGACGGTATCGATCAGCACCATGTGCTTGCCGCGCAGCTCGGACAGCGTGCTCTTCAGCTCTTGCGCGTCGCGCACGATGCTGGTGGTCACACCGAGGATGCGCCCGTAGATGCGAAGCTGCTCGTGCGCGCCGATCCGGTAGGTGTCGGTCGTGAGCAGCGCCACGCGATCGGCGCCGTGGCGCACCACCCCGCGCGCGGCGAGCTTGGCCGTCGTGGTGGTCTTGCCCACACCGGTCGGGCCGACGATCGCATAGACGCCGCCGCGCTCGACGATGTCGTTGTCGGCTCCCGCCGTGACCAGGTTGCGATTCACTTCAGCCACCAGCCACTTCATGCCCTCGGCCTCGTCCGAGCCGTCGGGCATCGGGTCGGTCAACCGGCGCGCGAGTTCCCCGCTGAAGCCGGCGGTGAGCAGCGCCTGCAGCGCCGCCACCTTGGCCGGATCGCGCCGCGAGAGCTCCGTCCAGGCGAGCCCCGACAGACGCTGTTCCAGCACGGCGCGCATGTTGCGCAGCTCCGCCACCATGTTGTGCACCAGCGCCTCGCTCAGCGCTTCCCTCGGCGGCCCAGGCGGCGCGGCCGCGATCATGGGTTGGGCCGGCTCCGCGCTGGTCGAAACCGCGGCGGGTGCTGCC
>JBOIEI010000209.1:0-3509 GCA_050741055.1 Burkholderiales bacterium
CGATCATGCCTTTGTGTTTCGTGTCGATCGCGCCGGTCTGCGCAGTTCGCCCTCCCCGCAGCATGGCATGCCGACATTAGAATGACACTGTCCGCGCCAACGCGAGGAGACAGCGATGGAATCGAGGCCGATCCTGCTCGGCGGCCTGGCCGCGCTCTGCATGTTCGGCCAGATCGCGGTCGCGGCGGATTCGAACAAGCCGGGGGCGGCGCAGGTGCTTGCCGTGCCGGATTCTGCGCTCGCGGTGATCGGCAAGTGGCGCGGAACCTGGGAAGTCAAGGCGCGGCGGCTGCACCCGCCGCCGGTGCAAGACGTGACCTACACCGAGACCTTCGACTGGGTCCTCGACGGGCGGTTCCTGCGCGCCGAGAGCTCGCGCAAGTCCGACGGCACCCGGACCATGACGATGTTCTGGTTCGACGTATTCACGAAGTCGTATCGCTACGTGATCTTCGATGCGACCGGCTACGGGCTCGAGCTGCCGCCGCCGACGTGGAACGAGAGCACGCAAACGATGGAGTGGAAGAGCGGACGGTTCTCGCCCGCTTCCTACGAAGCCCACGCGCACTTCCGTGACCCGGATACGATCCAATGGAAGTCGCTCTGGAAGGACTGGAAGGGCGCGCCGCTCATCGAGCTCGAAGGTGTGAGCGTCCGGCGCAAGTAGCAGCGCGCCATGCCGTCGTCGCCCGTCCTCGCACACACCGGAATCGGCGTCATCGGGGCGCTGGCGGCGATCGCGCTGGTTGCATCGCTCCTGACCCTGATCGCATCGGCGCTCCTGCTGTGGCGTTATCGGCGCGCCGTTGCGCGCCTCATGGCCGTCTCCGCGGACGCAGCCATACGTTCGGCCGAGCAAGCCGGCGTTGCCTCGCCACCGGAGCGGAACGCTTTGGCGTTCGCCACCGACAGCCGCGCACGCATCGAGACATCCCCCGAGCAACTCTACCGGCGAACCGTGGACGGGCCAAGCCGGCAGGCGCTGCGCTATGCCATCGCGGGCGCCCTCTATGCCCTGACGGTCGCATGCGCCGCCTACTTCGCGTTCGCTCAAATCCAGGTGAACTTCCTGCGGGCGGCTGCTCACCCGCTGCAGTTCCTCTTCCTGTTCTGGAGCCTGGCGTGGCCGGTCGTATTGACGATCGATCTGGCTGGCGCTTTCAGCCGGCCGATCCGGTGGCTCAATGTCTGCGTCTACTTCATCGTCCTCGCGACGCTCGGATGCCTGTTGGCATTCACCCCGACGGAGACCTCGATCGTCCTGGGCGATGTCGTCCTGCCTGCCTGGTCCGGCGAATCGCCGCTTCGCCTGCTCGGCAAATGGGCGCTCTTCAACCTGGCGCCGACCCTGCTCCACGCCGCCTTCCGACTGCGCCGGGTGCGTGCGGTCGCGCCGCTGGTGCTGGCTTTCATGGCGTTGGTATCGGCCGGCGTGCTCGGCGTCCTCATCACGGCATTCGTCTACCAGGAGACATCGGTAGCGATCGTCGTCGCGATCGCCGAGTCGCTCGGCATCGGCGTGCACGCGGCGTTGCTCGGCTACCTGGCCTTAGCGGCACTCGTCGCCTGCGCCGCGTTTGCGGCACTCGGCTGGGGCGCCCTCGCCTGGCTGCAACGCAGTTACCGGCGCAAGTCATCGAGCGATCAGTCGGCTGCCGTGGATGCGTTGTGGCTTACGTTCGCCACGTTCCATGCGGTCGCACTGGCTGCGGCGGGCTCGGCATGGGCGCTGTTTCCGGTGGCCGCGTTCGTCGTCCTCAAGGCTGCGTTCCGGGCGGCAAGCCGCCTGGTGCCGGCGAGCGGCGCGCCCCTGGGTCACGACCCGGCCCTGCTCGTTCTTCGCGTCTTCTCGCTCGGCCCGCGCAGCGAAGCGGTGTTCGACGCGACCACCAGGCGCTGGCGCCACGTCGGCGCCGTGAGCCTCATCGCCGGCACCGACCTGGCGGCCTCCACCGTCGCGCCACACCGTTTCCTAGCCTTCGTGAGCCGGCGGCTGGCATCGCTTTTCATCGCCGATGAAGTCGCGGCGCGAGACGCGGTGGCAACGATCGATCGCCGTCGCGATGCGGACGGCAGGTACCGCGTCAACGAGCTCTTCTGCCATGCGGACACCTGGCAGGCGGTGCTGCGGCGACTCATCGTTCGCACCGATGCCGTGCTGATGGATCTGAGAAGCTTCTCTCCAGGCAACGCCGGCTGCGTGTTCGAGATCGAAGCGCTGCTCGCCGCCGTACCGGCCGAGCGTCTGGTGTTCGTCGTGGATCGCACGACCGACAGGCGCTTCCTCGATCGAACCTGGCAGGAAGCGTGCGGCCAGCTGCCCGCGGATTCTCCCAACCACCGCCCGGTGCCGCCTGCGCTGATGACATACGAATTGCCCGCCATGACGGACCAAAGCCTCCGCGGGCTGCTGCAGCGGCTTTGCGCCGCTGCCTGCGCCGGCACCGGCGCGCCCGCCCCTTCACCGCATACCGTCCTTCCCGGTGCGAGGGCGACATCAACGGCGCCCGGCGAATGAACTGGCAGGATGCTTCGCCGGACTGGAAAAGGCAGAACCTCGGCGTAACGCCGACCCGAATGCGGCCTATCGATCCTCGAAAAAGCCGTTCAGCTCTGCGTACACGTCGTCGGGCACCTGCTCGGCCGGATAGTGACCGCACTGGAGCGGGCGCATGCGCACGATGTTCGAGCAGTAGCGCGGCCACACCTGCCTGGGATCGTAGAACTTCTGGGTGTGGCTCAGCGCACCCCAATAGATCGCGGCCGGACATTCGATCCTGCGTCCGGCCTCGAAATCCGCCGTATCCATGTCCATGTCGATGCCGATGCCGGCGCGATAGTCCTCGCATACGCCGTGGATGTTCTCGGGGGTGCAGCAGCGGGCGTACTCGGCCAGCGTCTCCTGCGAAAACCCGCCCTTGCCAATGCCGATCTTGGTGAGCTTGCTGAGGATGTAGAAGTCCTCCTTGCCCTCGATCAGCTTCTCCGGAATGTCGTACGGCAAGGCCATGAAGAACCAGTGCGCCGAATTGAGCGCCCATTTGTAGGTGGCGTTGGCGAGCACGTGGTGCGTGGGGAGGATGTCGAAGCTTGCAAACTTGAGGATTCGGTCGGGCTGATCGAGCGCCATCCGGAATGCGGTGCGTGCGCCGCGGTCGTGGCCCGCGACCATGAACCGCTCGAAGCCGAGGTGGCTCATGACGTCGAACTGGTCCTGACCCATGCGGCGGAACGAATAGTTGCGGCTGTCCTCCTTGCCGCGCGGCTTGCCGCTGTCGCCATACCCGCGCAAGTCGGTGGCAACCACGGTGAAGTCGCGCGCAAGCCGCGGCGCGACCAGGTGCCAATGCACATGCGTGAGCGGGTTGCCGTGCAGCAGCAGCACGGCCGGGCCCTTGCCGCCCACGCGCCCGACGATCTTCACTTCCGGGTCGGAGGTCCGGATCTCGAATTGCTCGAAGCCTTCGTACATGGTGTTGATTCCCTTGTTTGTGTGCACTCCACAAGAA
>JBOIEI010000210.1:0-4675 GCA_050741055.1 Burkholderiales bacterium
TCTCGGTGCTCGCCGCCAAGGGGCTCACCCGCAGCGACGAAGGCCGGCGCGCGCTGGAAACGCTCGGCGCTGACACCTACCTCGCCTCGAGCTACGCCGAGCGGCGCATCCAGGCGCTCGCCAACAACATGATCCTGCGCGGGGTGATCAGCGTCGACGAGCTGGCGGCAAGGCTCGCCGAGGTCGAGCGCCGCACGGAGCCGCTGCCGTGACACCGCGCTTCTCGCCCGGCGCGCAGGTGCGGGTGCGCAAGGTCGATGCGCCGGGGCATATCCGCACGCCCTGGTACGTCCGCGGCCACGAAGGCGTGATCGAGCGCTTCTGCGGCTACTTCAAGAACCCCGAGGAGCTGGCGTATTTCCGCCCGGGCACGCCGCTGCGCGCTCTGTACCGCGTACGATTCCAGCAGGGGCAGCTGTGGCCGGAATACCGCGGCGCACCCGGCGATACGCTGGACATCGATCTGTACGAGCACTGGCTGGAACCTGTCGAGGAGCACGTGCGATGAGCGAGCACCATCATCACGACCACAGCCACGGACATGCGCATGCACCCGGGGAGCGTCATCCGTTCCAACCCGACGACGACGATGCGCTGACCTATCCGCGACGGATGGAGATCGCGCTGCGCGAGCTGCTGATCGAGAAAGGCGTCATCACGGCCGACGAAGTGCGCTCGGCAGTCGAAGACATGGATGCGCGCACGCCCGCTCGCGGCGCCCAGGTGATCGCAAGGGCCTGGGTCGACCCGGCCTTCAAGGCGCAATTGCTGGCCGATGCGAACGCCGCGTGTGAAAGCCTCGGGCTGGACCTGGGCGTGAGCGAGCTGAAGCTGGTGGCGGTGGAGAATACGCCCGCCGTGCACAATGTCATCGTCTGCACGCTCTGCTCGTGCTATCCGCGCGCTCTGCTGGGGCTGCCGCCGGGCTGGTACAAGAGCTTCGCCTACCGCTCGCGCGTGGTGAAGGAACCGCGGGCGGTGCTGGCCGAGTTCGGCCTCGATCTTGCGCAGGACGTTGCGCTGCGCGTGCACGATTCGACCGCGGACCTGCGCTACATCGTCGTCCCGATGCGCCCGCAAGGCACCGAGGGCATGGGGGAAGCGGAACTTGCCGCGCTGGTCACACGCGACAGCATGATCGGAGTGGCCCAGGCCAGGCGCCCGAGCTGACGCCGGCCGGGAGGGAGGATCGAGCATGATCGCTGGCGGCGCACGATGAACAATCTCGGCACAGCGCTCGCCAACGCAACCGCCGACATCGTCGAACGCATCGTCGCCTTTCTGCCGAGCCTGCTCGGCGCGTTGCTGCTCATACTCGTCGGGTGGCTGCTGGCGCGCATCTTGCGCGCATTGACCGTGCGCGCGGGGCTCCTGGTCGAAACGCTCGCCTCGAGGCTCACCAGCACTCCGGGCGGAGAGCCGTTGCGCATGCGGCGCGCGGCAACCGTGCTCGGCACGATCGTGTTCTGGGCGGCGCTGCTGGTCTTCGTCACCGCGGCCACCCACGTCCTCGAGCTCACCTCGTTCACCGACTGGCTCGCGCGCCTGGTCGGGTATCTACCCACGCTGGCGGCGGGCGTGCTGATCGTCATCGCCGGCTACGTGCTGTCGCGCTTCGTCGCCGATCTCGTGCTCGCCACGTCGCATCGTCTGGAAACGACCCAGCGCGCACTGCTGGCGCGCGTCGTCCAGGTCACCATCCTCACCGGTGCGATCCTGGTCGGCGCCGACCAGATCGGCATTCGCATCACCTTTCTCGCGATCTTCGCCGCTTCGATCGGCGCGGTGGTGGCAGGCGGCGTTGCATTGGCGGTGGGGTTCGGTGCGCGCGACTACGTGGCGAATCTGATCGGCGCCCATTATCTGCGCCAGGCGTTTGCGGTCGGACAGACCATCCGCGCCGCCGGACACCAAGGCCGCATCCTGGAGATCACGGCGCTGAACGTGGTGCTGGAGACGGCCGATGGGCGCGTGACGCTGCCCGGGCGCATCTACAACGAGCACCCGATCGCAGTACTGGGCGGCAATGCCGGACACGGCGAGATGATCGGCCATGGCTGAAGCCGAGAACGTCACGTTCGCTTTTCTGGACGGACACCCGGTGGAAGCCGCGCGCGTCATCGAAACCCTGTCGGGCGCCGATGCCGCCGCGCTGTTCGAGACGATCAGCCCGAGGCTGGGCGCGCCGGTGCTTTCCGCCATGCTGCCGCCTGCGGCGGCCCGTATCCTGGCGCGGATCGACGAGGCGCAGGCGCTTGCGCTGCTGAGCGCTGCGAGCACGCAGGCCACGGTCGGCGTGCTGCGCCATATCGGCGAACCGGTGCGCAGTCGCCTGCTCGCAAGCCTGCCGCCCGCAGCAGGCGTTGCCACCCAGCTGCTACTCGGCTTTCCCGACGACGCGGTGGGCGCATGGACCGATCCGGACGTCATCGCCCTTGCCCCCATGCTTTCGGCCGAGGAAGCCCTGAGCCATATCCGCGCCAGCGATGCGCCCGAAGTCGACACGATCTACGTGACCGATACGAGCCGTCGTCTGCAGGGCGAGGTCGCGCTGCCGGGCTTGCTGCGAGCGCCGGAAGCGACGCCGCTCGCAGCCCTGATGCAGCCGACTGCGGTCACGCTCTCGGCCATGATGCCGATCGGATCGGCCGTGAGCCTCGGGGCGTGGCAGCGCGCGGCCTCGCTTCCGGTGGTCGATCACGACAAGCGTCTGCTCGGTGTGCTGCGCCGCGCGCGGCTCGCGCAGGCAGCCCGCGAGCGCACCCGGCCCGGGCGCACGCATGATGGCGAAGCTTCGCTTGCCGGCTTGTTTGCGGGCGGCTACTGGGCCGTCGTATCGGGCCTGATCGGCGCCTCGCTGGCGCTGCTGCCGCACGTGAAGCGGGTGCGGCCGGACGATCGATGAGCGCAGCCGCAACCAGCGCGATCCGGGCGCTCAACCAGCGCTTCTTCGTCGAATTTCCACTGGAGGCGGCCCACGAGCTGGAGACGCTGCCCGCGGCCGAGATCGCACGGACGTTCGCCGCTCACCCGCCGAGCGCGGTGTTGCGCCCCTGGCAGCGGTTCACGCCCGACATCGCAGCCGCGGTGCTGGTGGAAGCGCCGCCTGAGCTCTCGCGCTATCTGCTGAAGGAAGCCCCTGCGGTGGTGAGCGCCTCGGTGCTCGCGCAATTCGAAGCGGACGAACGCGAGCGGCGGCTCGCTTCGCTCGATGCCGCGGTCGCACGCGAGCTGCGCGAGCTGCTTGCCTATCCGGAGAACTCGGCAGGACGCTTGATGGATCCGGTTCTCGCACCCGTGCGCGCCGAGCTCTCCATCGGCGAAACACTCGAGCGGCTGCGCTCGGCCCGCCGGCGCGGATTGCGCGAATTGTTCGTGGTCGACGACGCAGGCAAGCTCACGGGGCGGGTCGAGATCCAGGATCTCGCCACGGCCGATGCGCGCGGAGCGCTCGCCTCGATCGTCAAGCCGCTGCTCGCCGTTGCGCGCGATCTGGATCCGCGCGAGGACGTGGTGAACATCCTGCAGCAGCAGCCGATCACCGAGCTGCCGGTGGTGGATAGCGAGGGGCGGTTCGTCGGCGTCATTCGCCACGCCGCACTGGTGTTCGCGCTGGAGCAGGAAACGAGCGTCGACATCCAGACCATGGTCGGCGCAAGCCGCGACGAGCGCGCGCTCTCCGGGTCTCTGTTCGCGGTGCGCAAGCGTCTCCCCTGGCTGCAGTTGAATCTTTTGACCGCGTTCCTCGCCGCCTCGATCGTCGGCCTGTTCGAAGGCACGATCGCGAAATTCACCGCCCTCGCCGTGCTGATGCCGGTGGTCGCCGGACAGTCCGGGAACGCAGGACAACAGGCGCTGGCCGTCACTATGCGCGGGCTGGTGCTGCGCGAGGTGTCGCTGCGGCAGTGGCCGCGACTGCTATGGAAGGAGGCCGGCGCCGGCTTCGTGAATGGCCTCGCCGTGGCGGCCACGACGGCGCTCGGCGTATGGGTCTGGAGCCGCTCGCCCGGGCTGGTCGCGATCATCGCCAGCGCCATGGTGATCTCGATGAGCGTTGCCTGCATCGCCGGGGCGATGGTGCCGATCCTCATGCGCCGCTTCGGTCAAGACCCCGCGATCGCATCGTCGATCTTCCTCACCACGGTGACCGACATGACGGGGTTCCTGTCGTTTCTCGGCATCGCGACGCTGCTTTCAAGCATGCTCGAGTAGCGACCTATAATCGCGCCGAGATCGAACGAGTTGTCATTCTCGTCCAAACGTGAATCCGGATGCACGGTCGCACCGGGACTCCCGCTTGCGCGAGGCTGACGCCGAAGTCCCGAATCATGCGTCCTGGAGGGAGGAGACCGATGATCCGAAAACTCAGAACCGAGCGCGACAACCAGCAGTGGATGCTCGACCTCGCGCTCAACATGCGCGGGCGCGTGCAGAACTTCGAGCGCGACGACCTGGAAGTGCCCCAGGGCAAGCGCGCACGCAACTACCGCATGCTGCCGAAGGTGTGGCGCGAAGCAGCCGAGCGGCACGAAGCGCTGGCGCGGCGCGCACACGCCAAGGGCGCGCATGCTTCCGCCACCGCGCACTACGACCACGCGATCGAAGCCTACCGCATGGCGCAGCACCCGATCTATTTCGACAACCACCCGGTCAAGCGCTACCTGGTGAAGAAGCT
>JBOIEI010000211.1:0-1764 GCA_050741055.1 Burkholderiales bacterium
GTCTGCGCTGCCCACGCTGCGGCGCTTCGGGGCGAGTGGAGCTGCAGGAATCGTGGGGCAGCACGGCATATCCCTTCTCGACCACCTTCGCCTGTGGCGACAAGGTGGGCGTGCAGTGCCAGACGCGGGTCGCGCGGGCCAACGAGCATCTGCCTGCGGCCGGCGTGCCGGCGTTCGTCGACGATTTCGTCGAGGCGCACGCCCGCCAGGAGGATGCGCCGGAGCGCATGCTGGAATTCATGGCGCCGCGCATCCCGGCGCAGTGGATCGGGCAACTGCCGTCCGGGACGGTTCGCGGCAACCTGGCGGCCAAGCTCGACGGCATCGCAGCCGAGGTCAAACCGAACGAGCGCGTGAGCGCGCAGCGGCTACGAATCACGTGGGACGCATTGGCCGAGGTGCACTATCGCTACCGCGACAAGGATTACGTCGTGTGGATTCCGCAGCGAGCCGATGCGCTGCCGATCGCGCTGGAGCATCCGCTGCCTTCGGCAGCCGCTGCGGTTCCGTCGCATGCCTCCGACGTGCTCGATCCGGCGACCGCAACGACTGCAGATCAGCCGCTGGCGGAGGAGGCCGATACGCCTGCCGTTTCGCGCCCGGCCGCGCCGTCGATTCCGCGCTGGCTGCGTACGCTGCTGTGGTGGGGCGGGGCGCTGATCGTTGCCGCTTGCCTGCTCACCTGGATCGTGAACTGGAAGCCGTAGATGGTTCGTGGCCGCGAAAAGGGGCCGCGCTCTACTATGACCGCTCGGGCGCGAGTGCCGGTGGCTTCGGCTCGCGCGGCAGCCACAGCAGCACGCCTGCTCGGCAGGCCGCAATGATCACCATCAGCCAGAAGAGCGCGTCGAATCCCATCGTCTTGACCACGGGACCGAGCAGCCAGACCGCGAGTGCGCTGATGCCCGCCGACACTGCCAGGCGCATGCCGGCGACGCGCGAGCGCAATCGATCGTCGACGTAGCGCACGATCATGGCGTCGGTGAACGGGATCGAGCCGAAGATGAGGATCATCACGGCGAGCAGCAGCACGAAAAGCATCCAGCCTTCGGCGTAGGCGGCGAGCGCCAGGATCGGAATGAGCGGTACCGACATCGCCAGCGTGAGCGGCTTGAACGCGCTGCGGTCGATCAGGTTGCCGACCACGATCTGCGCGAGCGAAGCGACGGCGTAGATTCCCGCCAGCAGCGCGCCGAGCACGGCCGGATCGCGCAGGATGTGGGCGAAGCGCTCGTTCAGCAGTTGCGCGTTGCCGTTGGTGGTGAAGTTGAACATCAGGCTCGATGTGACGGCGGCGGCTGTCATCACCGTGAACACGCGCGCGAGCATCGCCGGCGGCAGAACGACCTGGGCCCGCCCCTTGCGCTTCGCCGGCGCCTCGGTTTCCTGCGGGCACAGGATCGCGAAGGCGATGCCGCAGCCGATCGAGAGCAGGCCGGGGATTGCGAACGCCGCGCGCCAGCCGATCCACTTCACCAGAAATCCGGTGACGAGCGCCGCGACCGCGATTCCGAGATTGCCCGCCAGCCCATTCAAGCCGATCACCGCACCCGGATTGCGCGCGTGCTGGACGAGCATCGGAATGCCGACGGGATGATAGATCGATGCGAACGCGCCCATGATCGCGAGCGCGATTCCGATCTGCCATGCGTTCTGCGCCATGGCGGTCAGCAGGGCGGAGGCGCCCATGCCGACGAAGAACACGATCATCATGCTGCGGCGGCTCCACAGGTCGCCCAGACGTCCCGCCGGCACCGAGCCGAT
>JBOIEI010000212.1:0-3018 GCA_050741055.1 Burkholderiales bacterium
GCCGGGTCGGCTCCGGGAAAATCGTCCCAGGCCGGATACAAGCGCGCGACGTAGCCCTCGGCGCCCGGCAGCTGGCGGGTAATGCAGGGCAGCACCGCGGCGCCCGAGATCGCGGCCAGGCGGCTCAGTGCCGTGATCGTGGCCGCCGGCACGCCGAAAAACGGCACGAACACGGCATCGCGGGCGCCGAAATCCATGTCGGGCAGGTAGAACAGCGGCAATCCCGATCGCAGGGCCTTCACGATCGGCCGGATGCCGTCCTGGCGCGAATAGACCCGCGATTCGTTGAAGCGGGTGCGGCCGTGCAACAGCATGGCGTCCAGCGCGGCGTCGCGCTGCTTGCTGTACATGGTGGCCATGGGATGATCGAGGTGGATGCGGATGCCGCCCATTTCGCAGCCGATGAAATGCGGCGCAAGCACGATGATCGGCCGGTGCGCGACCGCGCGCCAGTGCTCTTCACCCTCGAGGCGCACCAGGCGCCGCACGGCAGCGGCCGGGGACCACCACAGGATGCCGCGCTCCACGATGCTGCGGGCAAGCGCCCCGAAGTGGCTGCGCGCGATGCGGCTGCGCTCTTGCACCGGCAGCTGCGGAAAGCAGAGCTCGAGGTTGACCAACGCCACCCGGCGGCGGTGCCGGCCCAGCTGGTAAAGGACGAGCCCCAGGACGCGCCCCAACGCGGCCAGCATACGCAGCGGCAGCAGCCTGGCAAGCCACACGAGAAGCAGTGCGATGCGTGCGATCACGGTTCGATCGATACGCGGTCGGATTGCGGGGGCGCGACAGCGCGCGGGACCTTGTATCGATCGTACCCCCACAGATACTGCTCGGGTCGCAGGACAATCGCGCGCTCGACCGCGCGATTGAGCTCGGCCTCGCCCTGCACCGGGTCGTGCAATTGCTCGATGTGCAGGCAATAGCCCTTGCCCTTCGGCAACCGCTCGGCGAACACCATGAATGCGGCGGCCCCGGTGGCGCGCCGCAGCCGGCTCGTGAGCGTCATGGTGAAGGCCGGGCGGCCGAAGAAGGGCGCCCATACGCCATCGCCGAACTGAGGCGCCTGGTCGGGCAGCATGCCGACGGCCTCGCCGTTGCGCAACGCGCGGAGCAATTTGCGCACGCCGGCGAGATCCGTCGTTGCCAGCTCGGTCTGGCCGCGTTTGCGGCCCCGCACCATGAGCGCCTCAAGCCAGCGCTTTCGCGGCGGGCGGTAGAGTATGGTCATCGGGAGCTTCTGGCCGAAATAGAATCCGGCGATCTCGAAGCACCCCAGGTGCGGGGTGAGCAGCACGACTCCGCGCCCGGAATCCCGCGCTTTTTCGATCAGATCGTAGTTCCTGACCTCGCGGAAGTAACGCATCACCCGCGACGCCGGCTTCAGCCAGATCGCGAACACCTCGAGCGTGATCTTGCCGGCCTCCGCGACGGCGCGACGGCGCACGCGCCGATAGTCGGTTTCCTGCGGGAACAGGCCGCTTAGCCTCAGGTTCTGATCCAGGCGAGCCGAATACTGCGGCGAGAGCAGGTAGACGAGCCAGCCGATGCCAGCCCCCAGCACGTGCAACCACCGCAGCGGCAACCATGCCAGGGGCCGCAATACGATTTCAAGCATCCAGTGTCTTCTAATCTTCCCGAACGTCGTCTATTGCCTGCCCTACGCATTTTCCTTTTGCTATTCTATGGGGCTTTAGGCTCGCAGGGAGTCCCCGCCTCATGAACGAATTCCTTTTTACCTCTGAATCGGTGTCCGAAGGCCATCCCGACAAGGTCGCGGACCAGATCTCCGATGCGGTGCTCGATGCCATCCTCGCGCAGGACAAGCACGGGCGCGTCGCGGCCGAAACGCTGGTGTGCACGGGTCTGGTGGTGATGGCGGGTCAGATCACCACCCGCGCGACCGTCGACTATGGCGAGCTAGCCCGCGACGTGATCAAGCGCATCGGCTACGACAGCTCGGACATCGGCTTCGATTGCAAGACCTGCGCGGTGGTGACGGCATTCGACCGCCAGTCGGTCGACATTGCGCAGGGCGTGGACGAGGGCAAGGGCCTGGACCTCGAGCAGGGCGCCGGCGACCAGGGTCTGATGTACGGATACGCCTGCGACGAAACCCCGCAGCTGATGCCGCTGCCGATCTACTATGCGCACCGGCTGATGGAGCGCCACGCCGAGCTGCGCAAGGATGGACGCCTGTCGTGGCTGCGTCCGGACGCGAAGTCCCAGGTGAGCGTGCGCTACGTCAACAACCGCCCGCAGCACGTCGAAACGATCGTCATCTCGACCCAGCACCACCCCGACATCTCCCACGCCCAGATCACCGAGGCGGTGGTGGAAGAGATCGTCAAGCCCGTCTTTCCCAAGGGGGTGCTGTCGGAGAACACCAAGTTCCTGATCAATCCGACCGGCCGCTTCGTGATCGGCGGACCGATGGGCGATACCGGGCTCACCGGGCGCAAGATCATCGTCGACAGCTACGGCGGCTCGGCCCGCCACGGCGGCGGCGCATTCTCCGGCAAGGATCCGTCCAAGGTGGATCGCTCCGCGGCCTACGCCGCGCGCTACGTGGCCAAGAACATCGTCGCGGCCAAGCTGGCCAACCGCTGCGAGGTGCAGGTCGCCTATGCGATCGGTGTCGCCAGGCCAGTGAGCCTCATGGTGGATACGTTCGGCACCGGCAAGATTGCCGACGACAAGATCGCCAAGCTGGTCGAGAAGCACTTCGACCTGCGGCCCAAGGGCATCATCGTGGCCCTGGACATGCTGCGTCCCATCTACGCCAAGACGGCTGCCTATGGGCACTTCGGCCGCGACGAGCCGGAGTTCAGCTGGGAGGTGACCGACAAGGCCGAGGCCCTCATGCTGGATGCCGGCATCAAGAGCTGAGGCCGCAGCAATCGTCCTTTTCCGCAACGCCTGAGGGGCGCTGCGACCGCGCGACGGAGCCTTCCGTACGCACGGCCAGGCTCGGTCGATTCGGTCTAGCGTCAACCGCGCCCATTCATCGGTATTGAATGG
>JBOIEI010000213.1:0-1876 GCA_050741055.1 Burkholderiales bacterium
CTCCGCTACAGCTACGGCGGGCAAGCGCTCGCGGAATGGCCGCCCCCGCCTTGGCCGCCGTAGCGCGGAGCGCGGAGGCGGCTCGCGTGGCTCGTTCGCTGCGCTCACTCGCTCTCGACAGATTCACTGGCGCTCAGCATAGCAGGATCCGCGCCACGCCCAGGCGAGCTGCTAGAATCGATGCACCCGTGGGATCGCACCATTATTCGCAGCACACGGTGTCGCTTCGCGCCGAGCTCGGCGAAGCCATCCCTGGAGACGTGCTGCGCGCGCTGCATCGCAAGTCCGGGTGGCGCCACGGGATTGTCGCGGCGCGCCAGTTCGCGATGCTCGCGCTCGCCACTTACGGACTCATCCGTTTCGAGCACCCGGCTATCTGGATGCTGCTCGCGTTGGTCCAGGGATTCACCGTTTTCAACTTCACGATTCTTCTGCACGAGGTCGTGCACCACGCGGTGTTCCGGAAGCGACGCCCCGGCTGGGAACGCGCGCTCGCGTTTCTCTACGCCATCCCCAGCGGCATGTCCCCGAGCCAGTTCACGCGATGGCATCTCGACCACCACGCGGAGCTGGGGTCTGACGAAGACGACCCGAAACGGCACCACCTGTCGCCCAAGGTGAACGCGCGGTGGTACAAGCTCCTCTATTGCACGCCGGCGCTGTTTTCGATCTACTTCCGGGCGGCAAGGCGCGAGTCGGCGACCTACGACACCGCGCTGCAGTCACGCATCGCCGCGGAACGCAGGACTTCGATCGTCGCGCACCTGCTCGCGCTCGCGTGTGTGTGGTACTTCTTCGGCGCTTATGCCGCCCTGCGCACGAACATCATTCCGGTGTTCTTCGTCTTCCCGATCGCATTCACGCTGAACCGGCTCGGACAGCACTACGACATCGATCCCGACAACCCGGCCAGGTGGGGCACGCTGATGCGGGGCCACTGGTTCTGGGATTTCGCCTTCCTCAATTCGAACTACCACCTCGAGCACCATTACTTCCCCGGCGTGCCGTTCTACCGGCTGCCCGCGCTCCAGCGCGCGCTGCTGCCCTTCCACGAGCGTCAGGGCACGCGCTGGCAGACGTATGGCCGGCTGCTCTATGGGTGGTTCGTCGAAAACCGGGCACCGCACACCGACTGGAGCCGCGCCGACGCGGCAACCGCGGCCGCGGCCGCTACTCCTCGCAGGGTATCGGAATCTTCTGTCCACCCGCCCGCGTGAGCGCCACACCGGCCAGCACGGCAGCGGCCCCGAGCACCTTGCGAAGGCCGATCGGCTCGCCGAGAAAGAGGACGGCGGTGGCCATCGCCACGAGTGGAACCAGGTTGGAATATACCGACGTGCGCGCGCTCCCAATCTGCCGCACACCGACGTACCAGATCGTGTAGGCCACACAGAGCGCGAACAGCGCCGAGTAGGCCAGCAGGGCGAGCGTCCACGGACTGACCGCCGTCCAGTGCACGCTGCGCACGTTCGGCCACATCAGCGGAACATAGACGGCCGTGCCGAGCGACATGGAGAGACCGGTGATCGCGACCGGCGAATGCTTCGTCATCACCGGCCGCGCACCGAGCGTGTAGATTGCCCAGCAGCAGACCGCGGCGAACATCATCACGTCGCCGACGAGACCTGTCCCGCCGAGTGCCATACCGCTACCGACGACGAGATAGATGCCGAACGCCGACACCGCAGCGCCTGCCCAGTGCGCCGGTCCCACCCGCTCGTGCCCGAGCGCCGCGCCGGCGATGGCAATCACCACCGGCGTCGCCGCGAGCATCAGCGAGCTGTTGGCCACCGTCGTCCGGGCAAGCCCGCCGATGAACAAGTACTGATAGAGGAAATGACCGTCCTGGCCGATCACGGCGAGCTCCACCCAGTCG
>JBOIEI010000214.1:0-9757 GCA_050741055.1 Burkholderiales bacterium
GGCCGTGCACCCGTCACCAGCGGTGATGGCACGGCTCGCGGCAGCGCGCAGGGGACATCGGTCGATGTGCGGCTCGCGACAACGGAGCTCCGGCTTTTGAGTGCAGAGCTCAGGCCTGCGACGAGCGAGCTGACGCCTGCGACCGCCGACATGACACCGGCGCCTGCTGCTCGCGAGTACGGTATGGGCGCGCGACTGGCTCGAGCCTGGCGCAACCTGTTCTCGGCATGACGGCGCGGCGCTCGGCGCAATTGCGGCCGGTGCTCAGTACCGGTAGCATCGCACGGGCATGGACACGACGACGCCGAAGAACACCGCTCGGCCGGGCTACCGTTACTATGAGTTCGTCATGGCGGCGTTCGTCGCCGTGCTGCTGTGCTCGAATCTGGTCGGCCCGGCCAAGATCGCGCAGCTGGAGCTGCCGCTGCTTGGAGCCGTCACCTTCGGCGCCGGCGTGCTCTTCTTCCCCATCTCGTACGTCTTCGGCGACATCCTGACCGAGGTGTACGGCTATTCCAGAGCGCGGCGCGTGATCTGGGCCGGCTTCGGCGCGCTGCTGTTCGCTTCCGTCATGTCGGCGGTGGTCGTCGCGCTGCCGCCCGCGCCCGGCTGGACCAACCAGAGCGCCTACGAGATCGCGTTCGGCTCCACCTGGCGCATCGCGCTCGCCTCGCTGATCGCGTTCTGGTGCGGCGAGTTCGTCAATTCCTTCGTGTTGGCGAAGATGAAGATCGCGACCGCCGGGCGCTGGCTGTGGAGCCGCACCATCGGCTCGACCATCGTCGGCGAAGGCGTGGATTCGGCGCTATTCTATCCACTCGCCTTCTACGGCAGCGGTCTCATCCCGAACGAGCTGCTGCCCAAGGTGATGCTGGCCCAGTTCGTGGCCAAGGTCGCTGTCGAAGTGCTGTTCACTCCGCTGACCTATCGCATCGTCGCCATCCTCAAGCGCGCCGAGCAGGAGGACTACTACGACGTGCGCACGGATTTCAATCCGTTCACACTGAGGACTTGACCGATATCGCATCGAAGGGAGCATGCAATGGAAATCGGACGACTCAACGGCATCATCGGCAAGCTGGAGCAAGGCAAGAGCGTTTGCGTGACCTTCGCGCCGGGCGATCCGGCCAATGCCCACATCGCGGCGACCGAGCCGTACGACGGCATCGTGTTCGAAATGGAACACGGGCCGTACGACGTCCGGACCTTGCGCGATTGCCTGCAAGGGCTCCTGAACCGGCGCCAGATCGTCGAATCGGGCTCGCTTGCACCCGCGGTCACGCCGCTGGTGCGCATTCCGCCCAACGGCGCGGAAATGAACCAGTGGGTCGCCAAGCAGGTGCTCGACAGCGGCGTCTACGGCATCGTCTGGCCGCATGTCAGCACAGTGGAAGAAGCCCGCAGCGCTGTCGCCTCGTGCCGGTATGCACGCCCCGAGGGCGCGCCGCGCTTCGAGCCGCGTGGCCAGCGCGGCGACGCCCCGGCGGCGGCAGCGCGCTATTGGGGCCTCACGCAGCCGGAATACTACGCTCGCGCCGATGTCTGGCCGCTCGATCCGAAGGGCGAGATCCTGGTCGCCATCATGTGCGAGGACGTGGTGGGATTGAAGAACCTGCCGCGCATCCTGAAAGAAGTGCCCGGGGTCGGCGCCGTCATCATCGGCGAGGGTGATCTATCGCAGAACCTCGGCTTCCCACGCCAGTACAAGCACCCCGCGGTTGCGGGCGCAATCGCCGAAATTCTGGCCATTTGCAAGGCGCACGACGTTGCTTGCGGTCATCCGCACGTCGAGAAGGACAACGTGGACGAAGTGGTCGCGCAAGGCTTCCGCTGGCTGATGCCTCGGCCGGAGCGGTCCAACGCCACGCTGGCTCGCGCTCGTCAGCTCGCCGACGCACGTGCCTAGCGTGATGAATGATGATTTCGGCGATCAGTTCCAGCGCCTGCGATAGAAAACGCCCCCTCCAGAGGCCTCGCCGGCTTGCAAGCGCAGCACGACGCGCCGGGTGAGGCTGTACTCGAGGCGAAGCAGGGTTTCCGCTGAGCCGAAGCCTTGCTCGAACACCAGGTAGAGCCGGTCGGTGAGCCGCTTGCCCAGTGTCAGGAATTGCTCGCCGGCGCCGCCGCCTCGCAGGCCGAGCTCATCGAGCTTCAAGGCGTCCTTCAGCGGATTGGCGGCCTTGCCGAGCAACAGGTTGCTGGCGAGCGGCAGTGCGGAGAGCTCGCCGGTGCCTGCTTCGTTCGGGGAGCGGCCGAGCACCAGCCAGGACAAGGCTTCGCCCTCGGGAACCGGGGGGTCCGAGACGACGCGCACCAGCGGTGTTTGCAACGTGCCGGTCAGCGCAACGCCCGCCTCCACCGCCTGGCGCTTGCGCATCGCGACGATGTCGAGGCCGGGATTGTCGAGCGGCCCGTTGAAATAGAGGTTGCCGCGATCGATCACCAGACGCTGGCCATAGGCCACGAACGTGCCGTCGCGCGTGTGGATCGTGCCGCTCGCCCGCAGCTGACCCGCCTTGTCGGTGACGAGGCGCAGCTCCCCCGACAACCTTGCGTTCAAGCCATGGCCGGAAATATGCATCCGGTTGCCGAGATCCAGGCGCAGATCCAGCGCCAGATTCTGGAACGTACGCTGTTGCCGTTCCTTCGTGAGCGGCTCACGGCCCACGACCACGACGTCGCTGCTCAGCGTGGGCAGTGCCGACTCGCCGATGTCGAACTCGCCTTCGACCACGCGCAACATTCCGCTCATCGCCAGCCGCTTGTCCTGCAACGCCGCGTTGCCCTGACCGCTTACCACCAGCTTGCGGTCGGGACGGCCAAGTGCCGTGAAGCTTTCCGCCCGCCAATCGACGGAAGCGCGGTCGAATCCGGCGCGAGCCAGCGTCCCTTGCGCGGTCAGGACGCCGTCTCCACCCCGTATGGAGAAGGATTCGATCCGGATGTCTTGCGGGGTGATCACGGCCTTGAGCGTGCCGTCTCGCAGGCTCACGCCGTCGGCCGGCATCAGGATGCCCATGTCCGTGGCGTCGACCTGTCCGGTCATCTGAGGATCCCCGAGCGTCCCGCCACCCTGCAGCCGTGCGTGTGCTTCTCCATGGAGGATCATCGCGGTGTCGATGAAGTCGGCGAATGGCGCGAGTCGCGCCACATCGACCGAGGCGGTGAAGTCGAGGGGCGATGCAGCGGTATAGGGAATGGCCTGCCCGCCGTCGACTGCGCCGATGCGGCCACTTGCGGCTGCGCGCGCGAGCGCAAGCTCGACATTGGCTCGGAACTCGATCCTTCCAGGATCGATATCCGCACTGGCAGCAAGCGCGCTCAAGCCGAGATCGAACGGCTCCTTTGCGCCGACCAGCAAGTCCCCCGATTCGCGCGCGATACTGATCGCGCCCCGCAGTTGCGGGCTGGTCGCGACATCCCAGTGCCCCGAAAGGCTCAGCGAGCCCTTTACCGGCGCCTGCCGGTCGATCAGCCCGATCAGACGAGCGACCGGCATGGCTCGAAAGTTGCCCGCCGTGCGCAGATGTTCATTGTCGTAATCCAGCGCCTCGACGACCAGAAGTCCTCCCGCGATGCGCAGCTCGAACGGTTCCACCTGCACGAGGGCGCGCGCAATCCTGAGCGCCACCGGCCGGGCAAGCTCGATTGGAATCTCGCCGCGATTGGCAAGCTCGAGCACGGTGCCTGCCCAGCGGTTCTCCTCCGACAACCCCCCACGCAGCCGCAATCGCAAGTCGATCGGCTCGCCGGCGGCTTCTAGCACCGCCTCGTGCCGCGAGCGGCGGCCGTCAACATTCAATCGAACGGTCCGCAGCGCGACCTGCGGTGTGGTAACGCCGGTAAGCGTTGCGCGCAGCTCCATCGGCGCATCCGGCGCCAGGCTGGTATGGCCGCGAACCTGCAGGGCATCGATCGAGCCGTATGCCGAGTACATCAATTGCGCTGCGCTCGCATCGAGCTCGATGCTCGGAGCCTGGAACGTTCCGGACACGACCGCGGTGCCGCGAGCCTGGCCACGTACTTCACCGCCAATCAGGTCAAGCTGCGGTGCATCGAACTTCACGGCAAGCGAATCGTCCTTGCCTCCGAATGCGCCTTTGGCCGCCAGGCGGTTTGCGCCCAATTCGAGCTCGACGTCGGCCTGAGCGACACGTTCGGTACTCGCCTCTATCGTGCCCTTGCCCGCGAGCGGTGCCCCGAGCCATCGGGAGTCGTGCAGTGCGAATTCCACCCGCCCGGCCGGTTCCTGCGCGACGCCCTCCGCACGCAACGACGCGTTGATCGAGCCCTGCGGAAAGTCACCCCAGGCCGACGGGTCGAAACGGTTCAGTTGCACCTGCGCGGTGAAGGGCGTCTGGCCGCTCAGATTGATGTGCGCCCGCCCTTTTGCGCTACCGCCTGTCGCTTCCGCGTCGAACCGACTGATGTCGATTTCATTGCTGGCGCGATCGGCGGCGAATGCGAGGCGGACATCATCCTGGGATAGTTCGGCAACCACGCTCTGCGCAGAGGGCCCGAGCTCGAGTGTAGCGCCACCCGCCAGCCGGGTTTCCCGCAAGGCCGAATGGACGGCACGCAGGTTCAGACCCTTGGTGACGAGCTCGAGCGTCGCCTCCTTGCCCTCGACGTTGCCCGAGCCCGTCACGACTCCGGCCGCGCCGAGATCAACATGGAGTCGGGAGAAGGCGAGCGTCGACAGATCGGTGAGGACATGCGCCTGCAGGCTTGCCAGTGGCACGCGCTCGTGGTCGATGGGGCCAGGAACTGCATTGCGGACCCACACGGGGCCTTCCAGCCGGGCGCCCTTGCGCGCGAGCGCGATCTCGGCACTGATCCCGGCGTGCGGCAGGCGCGCATCGATGGCGCGCGGATCGAGATCACGGATCGCGACCTTGAGAGCATCGAGCGGCTGTGGCTCGTCGGGTCGTAGGGTCGCGGTTGCGTTTGCGCTCGCTCCTTGGCTGCGGGCGTGTGCCTCGATCTGCAATCGCGAAAGGTTGCCGGTCACGCTCGCCCCTACCGTGGCGCTCGGCTCGGCCGGCCGCACGAACGCCAGATGCGCCTTCAGCTCGAACGGCTTCCGAGCCTCGATCGTCCCGCGCAGCGCGATCGCCTGGCCCGACACGGAGAAATCCAGCTCCTTCACGTCATGGCGCCGTTGCCCGCCGGCATATTCGAGATGGACTTTGTGCAGCTCGAAAACGCGGATCGC
Organism: Burkholderiales bacterium; assembly: GCA_050741055.1. Classification (GTDB taxonomy): domain Bacteria; phylum Pseudomonadota; class Gammaproteobacteria; order Burkholderiales; family WYBJ01; genus WYBJ01. The sequence continues at coordinate 5,216 of JBOIEI010000214.1, forward strand.
ATTATCGAATGCAAGGACCCCGATGCGGGCGTTGCGGATGGAAACGTCGATCGGCAGGGCTATCGAGTCCGGAAGCGGGCTGGGCGGATCGTCGCTCGGCTTGGTCTTGATCTCGATCCGCGCGGCGGCAAGGTTCTCGACATCAGCAGACAACCTCAGCAGCGACCAGGGCGAAAGCGTGAAGTGCGCCTGTTGCACCCGCACGGACAAGTCGTCGGTCGTGAATTCGATCGCTCCAGCGTGAGCCCCCCCGGCAAGTGTGCCGCTCACGCCACGGATCTCCAGGCGCTCGCCCGAGTAACCGATACCTCGGGCCGCCAGCCACTGTAGCCCCGACGTCGAGTAGAAGATCCATGCGCCCCCGGCGACGGCCCCCAGGATGGAGACGATCAGGACGAGCAGCGCAATCCATGCCGCGCGCACCCTGGCCATCAGAAGCTGTATCCCACCGAAAAATGGATCCGAACGTTGCCTGTGCGCTCGCCATAAGCGATGTCGGCGCGCACCGGACCGATGGGCGACTTGTAGCGCACTCCGATGCCGACACCGAGCGCCAGATCGATAGCTTTCGGCTTGTCGAATGCATCGCCTATGTCGACGAACACCGCGGCGCCGAGCGTATCCGTCACCCAGCGCGTGTATTCGGCGCTGGCGACCGCGAGATAGCGTCCGCCGACGATGGCATCGCCGAGCGGGACACCGAGAGATTCGAACGCGTAGCCGCGCACGGTCTGGTCGCCGCCGGTGCGAAACAGGAACACCGAGGGAATCCCGGTGCGCGCGCGTGCGAGCACGGCACCGAGCTCGGCACGCACGAGGAAATCGTTGCGCTCCCCGAACGGGACCAGCCAGTTCAACAGGCCGCGCGCCCGCGCGAAGGGGCGGCTGCTGACCCCCGGTATGCCGACCCCGACTTCCAGGGTGCCGAGCAGACCTTCTCGCGGCGAGAGTATCTCGTCGGTCGTCCGGTACGTCTTGCGATAGCCGACGAACACGGCGTGCGCATCTTCCTGCCCGTAGCCCGCGATCGATCGTTCCTCGACGTGGCCGGAGACGAACAGCCGCGACGGCACCCGTTCCAGCCCCCAGTTGTGCGCATACTCGACCATGGCCGCGCGGCTGACGAGGCCTTGCACGTCGCTTCGCTCGACCCCGGTGGAGTAGGTGCTCCATACCCCCCCGGGTCGCGGCGGGGTGTCCAATGACAGCTTCAGCCGCTGCTCTTTTTCGTTCAGATCGAGCACCGAGCGAAAGCGCAGCGCCCGCTCGAGCACATTGACGTGGCCGTAGTCGACTTTCAGACCTAGCCCGAGGTCGGTGGTGTACAGGATTCCGGTATCCAGATTCTGCGTCGGAGCCTCGATGACCGCGATGTTGAGCAGCGCGGCAGTTGCCTTGGCGATGTCCGGCTCGACGGCGAAATGCACGGCGCTGAAGTAGCCGGTCTCGAGAAGGCGGCGCTGATAGAGCTCGATCTTGCTTGCGTCGTACGCTTCACCGTAGCCGTGCGGGTTGAAGTTCTCCACCACGGCGGGCGGATAGCGCTTCAATCCCGAGACATTCACGCCGCCCGCATGGAAGATGGGGCCGCTGTCCAACCTGAGCCGCAAGTGCGCCGCCGACTTTTCCGGGACGATCCGCGCCTCGCTTTGCACGAGCTTCGCTGCCGCATAGCGTCCCCGGCCCAGGCGCGCCAGCGCTTGGTGCTTGGCCTCTATCCAGCGGGAATCGAGAAAGGGATCGCCCTGGCGCAGGCTCCAGCCCTTGCGGACGGCTTCGATTCGCTCCTTGCCTTCGTCGTCGGCGAGGGCCGCTCCCTGAAAGTCGAGCTGAACGCTCTCCACGGTGGTTCGTGGACCGAGCTCGATCTGCAGATGCACGATCACCTGATCGGCGGCGTCATCGATGCTGGCCTGCACGGTGGGCGAGAAATAGCCATCGGTCGCGAGCGCTTCCAGCGTCGAGACACGCGCTTCCTGCACGAGCCGGCGCAGCAGCGGCATCGTCACCTCCTCGCTGGACTGCCAGCCCATCAAGGGAAGGCGCTCGCGCAGCAGCGTCTCATAGTGGCGTGGGGCGGCGATCTCGACCCGGAACCGGACCCGTCGCCTTTCCCCGGACATCGAGTCTGCGGGCTTTGTGAGGTCCTGCGGCTGCGCACTCGAGCACGGTGCGAGCGCAGTTATGACGATTGCGAGGAGAACAATTCTTCCCAACCGCCGCGTGGCCGGACGCATCGGCAGAATCTGGACTGGACTCACGACGCGTCGCACGCAACGCGTGTACCCCAGCGAGCTCAGGCACTTTGCCGGTGGGCGGTTCCGAGGTCTCATGCCGAATGTTCCGGACTACGTCATGAGCGTGGCACGCAGCCCCCGCGCAAGGAGGGTAGAGACACCCGGCATTTTCGCGCGCACGCTCCGCGTTGGCCCGGATATTTCACCGGACCGGCCTGTTGACGAGACTTACGTCGAAGGAAAAGGCAATCGAGTCGGCCACCCGATTCTATCCTCGGTCAGCCGCACCGGTACCAATCCGGCGAACTCGTGCTAACATTTTTCCTGCTCGCGCACCGAGCACGAAACGGGGCGCGTGCGTGAATCACCGGGTCGCCGAGAGCGATGCCGGGAAACGATGAGCACAGTGGAGGCTACCGTGCGTAAATCCGACCTCGAAGAGCAGATTGAGTCGCTTCAGGACGTGCTGACCGACATCCGCGAGATGATCTACGGCGCGCTGGAACCGACCGACGACGAGCCCGAGACCCAGGTCGAAAGCCTGCGCAACGTGCTCGCCGACATCGAAGACATGATCGACTCGACGCTGGAGCCGATCGAGACGGACGAGGAGGAAGAAGAGGAAGAAGAGGAGGACGACGACCGCTGAAAGTCGCGGTTACCGCTTTCTTGTCAGATGCGGTGGGGTCCGCACGAGCTGCGGTACTAGCGAACCGATCGATCATCGCACCGTCCCTTCCGCTGTGGCGGAAGCGACCTTCCGCTGTGGCGGAAGCGACCTCCCGCGCACCCGGGAACCCAGGAGAAGTCAAGCCGTCAGAATTCCCGCGCCGACTGCCCGCGCAACAGCATCGCCCATCTCCGTCGTCGAGGCGCTGCCGCCCACATCCCGCGTGAGCCACTTCCCTTCGGCGATCACCTGCTCCATGGCACGATCCATCAGTCCCGCTGCGCGCGCCGCTTTCGGCTCGCCGCGGCTGCGACCCAGCCACGCCATGAGCATCTGCCCCGACATGATCATCGCGTAGGGATTGGCGATGCCCTTGCCGGCGATGTCGGGCGCAGAACCGTGCGTTGCCTGCGCCATCGCATAGCGCTGGCCGACACAAAGCCCTGGCGCCAATCCCAGCCCCCCCACCAATCCCGCGCCCTCGTCGGTGAGAATGTCACCGAACTGGTTGGTGGTGACGATCACGTCGAACTGCTGTGGACTGACGACGAGCTTCAGCGCGCAGCCGTCGACCAATACCTCGTCCAGCGTGCAGTCCGGATACTCCTTCGCCACCTTGCGGCATTCCTCGGCGAACATGCCGCACACCAGCCGGTAGACCGGCTCCTTGTGCACGGCCGTGACCTTCTTGCGCGGGCGGATACGCGCGATCTCGAACGCCTCGCGCGCGACGCGATTCGCTCCTTTGCGCGTGACGACACGGGTGCCGATGGATATTTCGTCGTTGGGCCGGAACTCGCCGCTGCCGGCCACCACCGTGCCGCTGTACTGCATGCCCTCGGTCACCTCGCGCACGAACACGATATCGACGTTCTTCTGCAGCGAAGGCAGGTTCGGATACGAGCGTACCGGTTTCACGCTCGCGAACATGTCGAATTGCTTCCGCAGCGGCGGCATGACCCAGGTCGGGTCGTTGCGCGGGTAGGCGTTGTGGCCGATGGGACCGGTGATGAAGCCGTCGGTCTTCGCCAATTCGTCGACGGTGTACTTCGGCATCGTGTGGCCGTGCAGCTTGTGCCCGAGCAGGCCGAGCGGCAGCTCCTGCCATTCGATTTCGAGACCGACTGCCTGCGCAGCCGCCTGCATGATTTTCACCGTTTCGGGCACGACTTCGAGCCCGATATCGTCGCCCAGCATCACACCGATCTTCAGCATCTGCTATGTCCTGCCCTGTTCCGTGTTGGCAAACTGTCCGACCAGCCATTTCCCCCAATACTCCCTTCTCCCTCCGGGGTGAAGCCGGGAGTTCGCGGACTATCGTCCGCGCCGGCCGAACGGCATCGGCCTGCATGCCGATGCGCGCCCTGCAAGGGAGGGGACGGGGGTGAGGGAAGGTGCTGTCGTGCCCCCGATTTATCCTATGTCGCCTGACTCTTCGGAAAGCGGCGGATCACCTTGAGCCGCTGCGTTGCATCACCCGCAAGATGCGTCCAGATGATGGCATCACGCACCAGCTTGTTCGCCTCGGCGTTCATTGTGAATCCCGCCGCGCCGTGGATATCCATGTTGAGCTCGGTGACCTCCTGGATCACGTCGCTCGAGAAGTTCATCGCCAGAGCGGCGCACCCCGAATTC
>JBOIEI010000215.1:0-1764 GCA_050741055.1 Burkholderiales bacterium
CGCCGAGCCGGCGCGCGAGGTCGCTCACCGTTCGCTCCGCGTTGCCTTCGGCGCTCGCCGAGGCGTCCAGATTCTCGTCCGCCCAGTGCGCCAGGTCGCGTGCGAGCCGGCGGTGGCTGTCGTCGAAGAACGGCCAGTCGAGGTAGCTCGAATCGAGCTCGCTCGACCAGTCAGCTGCGCGCGTGTTCAATGCCGATCCTGCCTTGCTCGACCCATACGCGCTCGATAGCGCTTCGTGCATCGATTGGAGCGCAAGCGCCATTGCCTGTCAACGCGCGCTGAGCGCGGCATTCGTGCATCGATTGACAGTCCGGGGAGCGGCATGTATTCAATGGACGCGATTCCCAGCAAGGAGCGGTCGCCCCGATGTTCGAGCTCGTTTCGACCGATAACCCGCGAGTATTCGCGGTCGACATGGCGCGCCCGCCCGCGAACGCGATGGGCGTCGACGACGTGGCCGAGCTGCGAGCCTTGCTCGAGCGCGCGGCCGCACTGCCTGATTGCGCGGCGCTGGTGTTTCGTGCCAGCGGCCGTTTTTTCAGCGCGGGCGCGGATATCAAACTGATGCACGCGGCCGGCAGAGACGAAGCCTCCATCGAGCGCCTGGTGGCGCTTGCACGCGTCATGCAGGACGCATTCGATTGCCTCGAGCGGTTTCCAGCTCCCACGATCGCCGCCATCAACGGGATCGCGACCGGCGGTGGCCTCGAGCTTGCGCTGGCGTGCGATGTGCGCATCGCGGCCGATGACGCACGTATCGGTCTCACCGAAACGCGCATCGGCCTCATACCGGGCGCCGGCGGCACGCAGCGGCTGACACGAATCGCGGGTCGAGCGATCGCGAGCCGCATGATCCTGGCGGGAGAGCTGATAAGCGCGGCGGAAGCGCTGCGCCTCGGGATCGTGCACGAAGCGCTGCCGCAAGCCGAAGTCGCCGAGCGCGCGCTCGGGCTCGCGCGCCACTTTGCAAGCCTGCCCCGGGCCGCGTTGCAGGCGGCCAAGCGTTGTATCGCGCTTGCCCCGAGCGCCGAAGGCTATGCCGCTGAGCTCGCGGAGACCGAACGCCTTCACCGCGACGAGGACACGCGCGCCGCCATCGCAGCTTTTCTCGGCCGCAAGTAAGCCGCCGATAGGGCGCGTAAATTCGGGCCCGGCGTGACATGGGGCGTATGCGCTATCGCTTGCTGCCCCGGATGACCTTGCCCCACTTCTCCATGTCGGAGCGAATGACGGACAGGAACTCGTCGGGGCTGTTGGCCACCGCATCGAACCCGGATTTGGCGAGGAATCCGGCGACATCGGGCTGACGCAGCACCGCGCCGATATCGGAAGCGATCTTCTGCACGATCCCGGAAGGAGTTTGGGCGGGCGCGAGCACGCCGTACCAGGTGCGCGCCTCGAAGCCCGGTAATCCGGATTCGGCGACCGTCGGGACCTCCGGGGCTATGGGAAGACGGCTCGAGCTGCTGACCGCGATTGCGCGCAGTCTTTTCGCCTGCACTTGCGGCAAGGTGGATGTTATCGATCCGAACATCAACTGGAGGTGGCCGCCGACGAGCGCGAGAACCGCGGGTCCGCTGCCCTTGTACGGGACATGGACCATGTCGATGCCTGCCATCTGCTTGAGCAGTTCCATCGCCAGATACGGCGAAGTGCCGGTGCCGCTGGAGCCGAAGCTCAGCTCGCCCGGGCGCCGCTTCGCCAGCGCGACGAGCTCCTTGAGGTTGCGTACCGGCAACGACGGATGGACCAGCAGCAGATTGG
>JBOIEI010000216.1:0-7992 GCA_050741055.1 Burkholderiales bacterium
CCTGCGCGCAGGCGCTGGCCGAGGAGGGCTGCAAGCTGGCGATCTGCAGCCGCTCGCAGGCCGATCTCGACAAGGCCGCCGCGGAAATCCGGGCTGCGACCGGGGCTGAGGCACTGGTCGTTGCGGGCGACCTCGATCGCTACGACACGATCCGCGGCCTGGTTGCAGCCGCGGTGGACCGGTTCGGCCGCATCGACATCCTGGTGAACAATTCGGGCGGACCGCCGCTCGCACAGGCGCACGCTGCCACCGAAGAGCAATGGGCCACCGCCGTGCAGCGCTCGCTGCTGTTCTTCTCGCGCATGTCGCGCGAGGCATTGCCGCATCTGAAGGCGAGCGGTGCCGGGCGCATCGTCAACATCCTCGCCAGCACCGTCTATCAGCCGATACCGAACCTGGCGCTGTCGGGGGCGACGCGCATGGGCGTGGTGGCGTTCGCGAAAAGCCTCGCCGACGAAGTGGGGCGCGATGGGGTCCTCGTGAACAACGTCTGTCCGGGCTCGATCCTGACCGAGCGCATGCTTTCGAACGTCACCGCGAGGGCACAGCAGAAGGGCATGCCGCTCGAGCAGGCGCTGGCCGAACGCGCGGAGGAGACCGCGGTGGGGCGCATCGGCGAGCCCAAGGAGCTCGCTCACATCGTGGCTTTCCTCGCCTCCAGCAAGGCAAGCTACATCACCGGCACGACGCTGCGCGTCGACGGCGGGCTGGTGCGCTCCGTGCTGTGACCGGCACCAAGTCGGTCTACCAGCGCGGGCTCGATGCGCCGGTCGCGGGCCCGAACCGGCGCGGCAGCCAGCGTGTCGCGATCATCGGCGCCGGTGCCTGCGGCATCTGCGCGGCCAAGTACCTGCTGCAAGTCGGCTTCGACGTATCCGTGTTCGAGATCGGCAGCCAGGTCGGCGGCATGTGGTGCTACCTCAACGACAACGGACGCTCGTCGGCCTATCGGACGCTGCACATCAATACCTCGCGCGGCGTGACGCGCTTCAGCGATCTCGATTTCGATGCTGAGACGCAGGACTTCCCCGATCACGCCGACATGCATCGTTATCTCGTGCGCTATGCCGAGCATTTCGGCGTGACGCCGCGCATCCGTTTTCGTAGCCGGGTCGTGCGGGTGCGCCCGGCCTTCGAGCCCGCGCGCGAAGCCCCGAGCTGGCGCCTGGAGCTCACCGACGGAACGGTCGAAATCTTCGATGCCGTAATCGTCGCAAGCGGGCATCTCACCCGGCCTTACGAGATCCCGGAGCTGCAACGCTTCGGCGGCGAGTACCTGCATTCGCATCATTACAAGGCGCCGGAGCCTTATGTCGGCAAGCGCATCTGCGTGGTCGGCATCGGCAACAGCGCCTGCGACATCGCAGCCGATGTCTGCGTCACTGCGCCGCGCTGCGTGCTGGTCGCGCGCTCGGGCGTCTTGATCCTGCCGAAGCTGTTGTTCGGGCGCGCCTTCACCGACATCACGGCGCAAATCCAGCGTCCCTGGATTCCGCGACCGCTGCGGCGCCGGATCACGCGCTTTCTCACCTGGCTTGCGCACGGCGACCTCACCCGGCTCGGCTTCAAGCGCCCCGAGACGCTCACGCACGTCACCTCGAATGCCTCCGTGGTGACCGACATCGCTTATCGCCGCATCGAGGTGAAGGGTGGGATCGCAGGCGTCGAAGGCCGCACGATCCGCTTCGACGATGGAACCGCCGAGGAATTCGACGTCCTGATCGCCGCCACCGGCTACCGCATCGACCTCGATGTCATTGCGCCCGACATCGTGAATGCCGAAGATAACCAGCTCGGGCTTTACATGCGCATCGTGCCGCCGGGCTGGCCAGGCCTGTACTTCATGGGCTTCTTCAATACCGACACCGCGCTCAACATGGTGTTCGAGCACCAGGCGCGCTGGGTGCGCGAGATCCTGCTCGGCAACGCGGTGTTGCCGGAGCCGTCAGCGATGCGCCGTACGATCGAGGAACGTGCCGCCTGGTATGCGCGCCAGTACAAGCAAAGCGTACGCCATACCATCGAGGAAGAGCATGTGCGCTACCTGACGGATTTGAAGAAAACGCTCAAGGAGATGCTGGCACGGCGCGCAAGCGCCGCGGGCGGGTTCAGAGATACCGCGTCGGCCAGTTGATGGTCCGCCACATGTGCGCGGACGCACTCTCGTCGAAGCCCAGGCCTTCCTTCGGCTGGCGGAAGTGGCGGCCGACGATATCGGTGAATTCTTCCAGCTCGACGTGCACGTTCGGATCGAACGAATACAGGTCGTTTACGGTCAGCAGGCGCGCGCTCATGTAGTACTTGTGATTGCGCGCATATTCGTGGGCACGATCGACATAGGGCTCGGGCTTGAAGTCCGCGCCGAAGAGCCGGATGTAGGATTGCGGATACTCGTAGCCGACCGATTCGTCCGGGTAGAAGCGCAGCGCCTGGTGATAGCGGATGGCGAACGCGACTTCCTCGTCGACATAGGGCTCGACCAGCTGCGCCGCCCAGTAGCCGTGGTCGGCGCGGATGAGGCCGCTGGTGGCGACATCGTGCAGCAGGCAGGCGAGCACGATCTTTTCGCTCGTCCCGTTCTTCTGCGCGAGCCGGGCGCTTTGCAGCATGTGCGTGCAGGGCCCGAAGCGGTACTTGAAAAAGTCGAACAGGGTCGGCTTGGCGGGCATGCGCGGCAGGCGCGGATCGGGCCCCATGAGGCGCAGCTTGCCACGCGTATCTTGCGGCGGCTGCGGCTCTCTTGGATCGCGCTCGCCCGAGGTGTAGATCGCCGACTTGACGATCACGTACCGATCCATTGCCTCGGCGGCAGCGTGATCGGCGGCTTCGGCTAGTTGCAGGCTCGACATGCGCAGATGATCGGCCGGGCGCGAGCGGCTGTCAAGCGGCCACGACAGCGGCCACGGCTCGGGATGCGGTTGCGTCCGCTACTTCGTCCTCGAGCAGATCGAGCAGGTTTTCCATCCATGCGGGCGGTATGCGGTACCCGATGAACACGATGCGGGTGCGCTCATCGGCCGAAGGCCAGCGCGCAAGCCATTCGGGCGCATGGTAGACGTGCTGCACGCCGTGGATGACGGCTGGCTGCTGCGGGGTTTCGGCGACTCGAACGATGCCCTTCAACCGCAGCAGATCCTCGCCACAGTTGTCGGCGAGCGCGGAGAGGAACAACGCGAGGGTGGCCGCGTGCAGCGGAACTTCGCGCACGAGCGAGAAGGTGGCGACCCCTTCGGTGTGCGCATGGGGAACGGTTTCGAGCGCGCCGTCCATGGCGCAATAGCGGGTTCGTTCTCCCTCACCCTGCAAGGGAAGAGCTGGGGATGAGGGGAAAGCGCTCGCGCGCTCGAACAGCACGGCGGGAGGGATGTCGCCATGCACTGCGTGCATGACGCGTGCATCGGCATTTCGGCTGCGCACGAGCGCTTCGACGTCATCGGCTTCGGCCTGCGGCAGATCGGTCTTGGTGAGTACGATCGTGTCGGCGACGGCAACCTGGCGCAAGGACTCGGGATGGCGATCGAGCGTGTGCGCTCCGGTGATCGCATCGACTGTCGTGACCACTGCATCGAGGACATACGCTTCGGACAGGCCCCGATCAGTCATCAATGCATGCAGGATCGGCGCGGGATCGGCAAGGCCGCTCGTTTCGATCACGACCCGTTCGAATCGCGGCAGCTCGCCCATGCTTCGTCGCACGGCGAGGTCGGCCAGCGTAAGCACGAGATCGCTGCGCACGTGGCAGCACAGGCATCCGGTCGAGAGCCGCACGAAGCTCTCGTCGCTGGTCTCGATGAGGTCGTGGTCGAGAGCGATCTCGCCGAGCTCGTTGACGATGACAGCGGTGCGTCCCATCGCGGGATGCCGCAGCAGCCGCGCGAGCAGGGTAGTCTTGCCGCTGCCGAGAAAGCCTGTGAGGATCGTGACCGGAATGCCGCCATCTGCGCGCGCCGGCGGTGACGTTGCGACGGAATTTTCCGGCGGCATGCCCGCGTCGGGCTGCGGCGCGATCCGGATCGCGCTCCCACGCTCGACGTCGAACGCACGCCGCAGCGCCGCCAGAACGCCAACGAGCGAACCGCACGGCCGCACGCGCGCCGGCGTGGCGGCCGATGCGCCGTCGTGCCAGCGCACGTACCAGCGAAACGGCTCGCCGTCCGGTGCGCGCTCGACCGTCGCAATGGCATCCGGCAGTCCTTGCAAGACCACGGCGCCAGAAACCGAATCTGCCCGGACTGTTCCCTCGAGCTGCCACAGCGCGAGCGTGTCTTGCAGCAAGCGTACGAGGCGATTTGCGTCCACGCGCCGCCCCCGGGCTACAACGCCGCACCGCTGCGAATGGGCTCGGATATCTTGCGCAGCAAATATTCTCCGTCGCTCGGCGCGCCGAGGAAGTTGCCGTTCTCGACCACGATCTTGCCGCGCAGCACCGTGAGCGTGGGCCAGGCATGGACTTCGTGACCTTCCCACGGCGAGTAGTCCTGCTCGTGCAGCATCTCCTTGCGAACGATGGTTCGCTTGGCCGGATCGAGCACGGCGATATCGGCATCGGCGCCGGCGGCAATCGCGCCCTTGCGCGGATAAAGCCCCATGATGCGAGCCGCATTGCTCGAAACGAGGTCGACGAACTTCTCCAGCGAGTAACCGCGCCGGCCCACCATCTCGGTATACATGATGGCGACTCGAGGCTCGACACCGACGTTGCCGCCGGTCGTGTCGTCGATGCGCTTGCCGAGCGTCTTTACGTTGAGTGCGCAGCAGACCTCGTCGGTCGCGACCGTGCGGATGGTGCCGTCGACGGTGCCGGCCCAGAGCTCGTTCTGGTCGGCCTGCGACTTGAGCGATGGGTAGGTGTGATACATCTGGCCGTTCGGGCGCTTGTAGTCTTCCTGGGTGTACATCAGGTACTGATGCAGCGTCTCGCCGTACACCGGCAAGCCTCGCGCCCGTGCCTCGCGAATCGCGCGAACGCCGTTGGCCGCGCTGACGTGCATGAAGTAGAGCACGATACCGGGGACGTTCTGCGCCAGCGCAAGGATGCGGCGAAACGACATGTCCTCGGACATTGCGTTGTGCACCTCCGCCATGTGCTCGAAGCCGACACGCCCTTCGCGGATCAGCTTCTCGTACATGTGCATCACGATGTCGTTGTCCTCGCCGTGCATCACGCACATGCCTTGTTCACGGGCGACCACGCGAAACACTTCCCAGATGTCGCCGAAGTCCACCATGCGCCCGCGGCGGCTGGGCGTGATGTCGGTGGTGAAGATCTTCACCGTGGGATAACCCGAGCGCACCGCAGTGCCGATCTGTTCGAACAGCTCGGGCGGCAACGCACCTTCGACCATGATGTGGAAGCTGTAATCGCAATAGCAGTCGTTGCGCCATTCCGCATGCCGATCGTCGATCGCCTGCTGAATGGTCTTGCCGTGGGTCCAGCGGGCGAAATCGATCAGGGTGGTGGTTCCGCCGTAGAGGGCGGCGCGGCTCACCACCGAAGCGGGATCGGTGTAGACGACGCTCCCATCGGGCTGCGGCGAATACCACTTGCAGTGTACGTGCGGGTCGATGCCGCCCGGCATCACGATCGCGCCGGTCGCGTCGACGATGCGGCGTGCGGCTGCGGCGCCGAAGGTGCCTGCCGCCGCAACCGCGGCGATGCGTTCGCCTTCGATGGCCACGTCGCAAGCGGCCACACCGATCGGTGTGACCACCCGGTCGCTTCGAATCACGAGATCCATCATGGCGTGTCCTCCTGGCTGATGCGTTTCGATGTTGCTGCTGGGCGCTAGCGGCGCGCGTGCCGGCCGAGCTCGGCGATGGCGTCTCGCATGTCCGGCACGTGGTCGATGTCCGCGCACAGCGACTCGGCGTACGCGATCCCTTCGTCATTGAGCACGAGCCCCGCCAAGCCGCGGAACTTGGCGTGCAGCTCCTCGGGCTGGAACGGGTCGTTGAAGTCGCCCCGGTGACTTTCGCAGGCGTGCGTCGCCTGCCTTCCGTCCTTCAGCGTGACCGTGGCGCGGGCCGGCCGCAGCCGCGGCGCGACGGCGCTCATCGCCGGATCTTCACTGACCTGTACGCGCGCTCTCAGCGCGGCGATCGTCGGGTCGTTCAGGGCGCTGTCGTCCATCGCCGCATGATCGAGATCGCCGCGCACCGCCAGCACGGCGGCCGCGTGCGGCAGCGAATACTTGGAGGCGAAGAAGTTGGGCGGCTGCGGATTGCGCATGACCGCAGCGAAGCGGTAGGTTGCCACCTCGATGCGCTCGATCGCGTCGGGCGCGGGCTGCAGCTCGGCGAGGGCCGCTCGCAGGCAGTCGAGCGCGGGATGGATCGGGTTGCAGCAGGCATAGAGCCGGAAGTAGTTGCGCGTGATCTGCCACTCCGAGCCGAGCCCGTCGAGCAGGCGGGAGGCATCGAAGCCGGCTCCCACCATCTGGCCGAGCGCTTCCTCGACGGCATCGTCCTGCGCTTCGAACCCGGCGAGCGTCAATTCGGACGCGAACGCACCGACGAATCCGCTCATGCCGCCGGCGACGTTGAGCGTGGTGGCCCCGGCAACCACGTTGGTGTAGCTCGGCGTGAGCAGCAGTGTGGTCGAGATGCGCATCGCACGGCTGATGCCAGCGGCATCGAGCCCGCACAGGCGGGCGCCCGCCGCAGCGGCGGCGAGCAACGAGGCCTGACCGTTCTGATGCGCGAGCGGACGCGGCGTGAAGACGCTGCACAAGCGCCCGGCCACCTCGTAGCCGAGGATCAGCGCGGATAGCAATGTTCGCCCGCTGCTGGCACGAGACTCCGACAACGCCAGAATTCCCGGCAGCACCTGCATGGCAGCCTGGCCCGATACGAGGCGCAAGCCCTCGCAGAGCTCGATCGCGCGTCCGGCGATGCCGTTGAGCAGGGCAGCGGTGCGCGGGTCGTGGTGGGGCCAGGCGCGCGCCCACACCGATGCGCCCATGCCGGCGCCGCGGGCGAGCTGCTCATGGAGCGAGCGCACTTCGGGCCGTTCACTGCCAGCGAGGATAACCCCCAGCGTGTCGAGCAGCACGAGCTTCGCATGGTCGCGCACGCGCTCCGGGATATCGTCATGGCTCGTGGCGCCGACGAAGCGTGCGAGCTCTTCGATCTCTCGACCCATCTTCTGCCCTTGTTCCTGCAGCCCGCGCTCGCGCTTACCTCGTTCCCCAGCCCTTCTCTTGCAGGGCACGCATCAACCTCGGGAGAAGGGGGCCGCTATTGGAGCGTGATGCCGGCCTGCTGGATGATCTTGGTCCAGCGCGCCACTTCCGAGCGCACGAAGCGTTCGAACTCCGCGGACGAACTGCCGACGGGCTTCGCACCCTGCTTCGTGGTCCGGCTGCGGATGTCGGGGCTCTGCATCGCGGCTGCCGTCTCGCGGCTCAATTGCTCGACGATCGAGGACGGCGTGCCTTTGGGCGCCATCAGGCCGAACCATCCGATCACCTCGTAGTCCTTGATGCCTGCTTCGATTGCGGTTGGCACGTCGGGCAACGCCGGCGAGCGTTCGCGCGTGGAGACCGCGAGCGCACGCAGCCGCTTCGACTGGATGAGCGCCAGCACCGTCTCCAGGGTATTGAAAGCCGTGGTGGCTTCGCCGCTCATCACCGCGGTCGTGGTCGCGCCGCCGCCCTTGTAGGGCACATGCGTGATCTTCGTCTTGGTGAGGATCCCGAACAGCGCGCCCGCCAGGTGCATCGCACTGCCCGGTCCGGCCGAGGCATAGAGCACGTCACCGGGGCGCTCGCGAGCCAGGCGCACGAAGTCCTGCAGGTTCTTTGCCGGGAACGAAGGCAGCACGACGATGACATGCGGCACGCTCACCGCTTGCGTAACGCGCACGAAATCTTCGATCTTGCTTGGCACGATAGTGACTGAGCTCCGAACAGATTGAAAGTTCCTGCACTCGCTCCGTACGCGAGTCGGGAAAAGGCTCGAGTTGCCGCTGCGCCGGGCCGTTGCAGGCGTCGT
>JBOIEI010000217.1:0-6491 GCA_050741055.1 Burkholderiales bacterium
CGGCCCGACTGCGCACATGTGTGCGCACGGCCCGACTGCGCACATGTGTGCGCACGGCCCGACTTCGCGCACACGTGCGCAGGGCCCGCTCACGGCGCCTGCTCCCCATCGGCCACGAACACGTAACCGGCGTTGCGTATGGTGCGAATGTACTGCGGGCGCTGCGGATCGGGCTCGATCTTCTTGCGCACGCGCATCACCCGCAGATCGACGCTGCGATCGAACGGATCCCAGTCGCGCTGCTGGCTCAGGTTGAGGATGCGCTCGCGCGAAAGCGCCTGGTTGGGATGCTCGGCGAACGCTTTCAGCAGGTCGAACTCGAGCGGAGTGATCGGGACCTCGTTGCCCTGCGGATCGATGAGCCGGTGCGCGGCAAGATCGAGCATGCAGCGGCCCATGCGGATGAGCTGCGTCGGCGCAGGCGGCGACTCGCTCGACTTCATCGAGCGACACCTGATCGGCGGCGCCGAGGTCCGGCGCAGGACGCTGCGGATGCGGGCCAGCAGCTCGCGCGGGTCGAACGGCTTGGAGACATAGTCGTCGGCGCCGACCTCGAGCCCGACGATGCGGTCGACCACGGTCGAGGCCGAAGTGAGCATGACGATCGCCAGCCCCTCGTAGTGCTCACGCAGGTGACGCGCGAGGCTCAGCCCGTCCTCGCCCGGCATGTGGATGTCGATCAGCGCCACGTCGACGCCGTGCGACTGAACCAGCGCGCGGGCGGCACGCGCATCGGCGGCGGCGAGCACCTCGAAGCCGTGGACGGCGAAGTATTCCTGCAGCACTTCGCGCACGTCCGGCTCGTCGTCGACGACCAGGATCGTGGCCGGCTGGCTCATCGAGCTTGGCTCTCCCAATGCGATCCCCGGAGCAGGCGGCGTCCCCGAGGGACAGAGGCCGAATGATACAGCGGCTCGTTGCCATAGGCATGGCGGCGTACTGCCTGCCAGGGCGTCTGCCTCGCTCATCGTGGCGGCCACGTCAGCAGTATATGGCGGGGCGGCGGTGTCGAGCGGGGCGCGCTACCGGACGCCAAGCCCCGCGAGTCGACGCGAGGCGCGATCGGTTGGAGCGGGCGGCGATTTGGGCTAAGTTAGAGGGAGAGGGAAGCGTTGTGTGGAAAGCGGCTTGTCAGCCACTTTCCGAACGTTCAATAGGAGCCAAGACCATGGCCGCAGACGTCATCATCTCCGCCGACTCGCATGTGTTCGAACCGATCGACCTGTGGGAGAAGCGCATCGACAAGCGCTTCCGCGAACGCGGCCCGAGGTACATCCGCGACTACCAGGGAAAGCCCGGGACCTGGTTCGTCTGCGAAGGCGCGACGCCGAGGTCGGTCGCCGGCATCGGCGCGGTCGGAATCCCGAAAGAAGAGTTGCTGAAGTTCGCCGGCTCGCATTACCAGGATTTGCGCCCGGGCGGCTACGACCCGGTGGAGCGCCTGAAGGACCAGAACATCGACGGCGTGTCCGCCGAGGTGCTCTACCCCACCTATGCCATGGGCCTGTACGCCGTGGAGGACATCGAGCTGCAGGAAGCGGCCTTCGAGGCCTACAACGACTGGATGGTCGAGTTGTGCAGCCATGCCCCCGAGCGCCTGGCCGGGCTTGCGCTCATCTCCATCCGCGACGTCGACCATGCCGTCAGGAGCCTCCGGCGCTGGAGCGAGCGTGGTTTGCGCGGCGCGATGATCTCGGCGGTGCCTCCGACGGGGACCGAATACAGCGAACCGCGCTACCAGCCGCTTTGGTCCGCGATCGAGGAAATCGGCATTCCGATCAGCATTCACACGCTGACCAGCAGCCGCAAGCCGGGCTACCGCTTCGATCGCACGACGCACGGCGCGGCCGGCTACCCGGAGACGCCGATGGAAGTCATGCTCACCCTGGGCGAGCTCCTCACCAGTCCGTTGCTCGACCGCCATCCGCGGCTGCGCCTCGTGCTCGCCGAGGCCGACATCGGCTGGCTGCCCTGGATGCTGGCGCGCCTGGACCGCGGCCACGAGCGCTATGCGCGCCAGAACGGCATCCATACCGAGCTCACGCCGAGGGAATATTTCCGCCGCAACTTTTCGGCCGCCTTCATCAGGGACCGGGAGGGCGTGTTTGCGCGCGACTTCATCGGCGTGGACAACCTGATGTGGTCCTCGGACTATCCGCACACCGATTCCACCTGGCCGCGCTCGCGCGAAAGCATCGCGCACGACCTGGAGGGCGTCTCCGACGCCGACCGCAGGAAGATGACCTGCACCAATGCAGCGAAGCTGTACGGCTTCGAGCGGGCCGCCGCCGGCTGACCGATCGCCGGTGACCGACCACCAGGCGGGATGCACGGAAGGCGCCCTGCCGAGCTGCAGTGCTTGCCAAGGCGCGGCAAATGAAGGCAGCGCCGCGACGGAAATCGGCTTCGTTGCGGAACCGGCACGGTCACGGACTGAAACAAATGAAACGCAAATGACGCCGGCGTGAAATCCGGCGGATACCTCCCCGCCCTAGGATTGCACCACCCGCTCCTGCGAGCCGGAGCAATTCGAAGACCGTATATCGGGAGGTTTCCGCATGATCGAGCGTACCTGCAAGCCGGCGCTTTCGCGCGCCAAGAAATTCCTGCTGGCGGCCTCGGTTGCCGGTTGCCTTGCTGCGGGGCCCGCGACGGCCGGGACGATCGGCATCAGCGGGAGCACGCTTGTGATCGGTGCGGAGCCTTCGGACGCGTTTGTCAATCTGCTAGGCAGCGGTGACGGAAACAACTTCACGCTACAGGCCATCTCGGGCGCATTCGATATCGTCACGCCAGGCTGCAGCGTAGGGTCGATCGGTATCAATTGCTCGGGTTTCACCTCGCTGCTAGTCATCGGCTCCGACACCGACGACGTATTCGACTTCACTCTTGCCTCCATCGCCGCCACGCTGGCAGGCGGGCTCGGCGACGACATCATCTTTGGCACGTCAGCGATCGACAGCATTTTCGGCGGCTCGGGAGACGACGTGGTTTTCGGCGCGGCGCTGGATTTCATCCACGGCGGACCCGGGGACGATATCGTTCTCGGAGGATTGGACCTCGGCGACGACAATCCGCAGTTCGATCCGCTGCCGAGGCCACCGGCCGCGGTGCCCGAGCCCGGCAGCATGCTGCTGCTCGCGGCTGGCCTCGGTGCAGCAGCGCTGACGAGATGCTGCTTATCGCCCCGACGCCGGCTGCGCTATTACCCCATCTGAGCTGCGGCGTCCTGCCGGGCAGGGGGCGCCACACCAGCCTGCTCGCAGGTGTTGGCCACGTCGCTTAGCGTTACCCGGCGCATGTCGCGCACCCAGCGCAGGTCGTCGAAGTCCGTGCCGCGATGCATGGTGCAACGGTTGTCCCACATGACCATCTCGTTGGGACGCCAGCGATGGGTGTAGACGAACTGCCGCTGGGTTACGTGTGCGATCAGCTCGTCGATGAGCGCGCGCCCCTCGGCATCGGGCATGCCGTAGATGCGCCCGGCATGCGAGGCGACGTAGAGCGATTTGCGGCCGCTTTGCGGCAGCTTGCGCACCAGCATCTGCGGCACCGGCGGTAGCCTGCGCCGCTCGGATTCGGTGAACTCGGTGAATCCCGAGCGCAGGCGCGAGTGCACGATGCAGTGCTCGGCCACCAGTCCCTCGAGCTTTTCCTTCATGGCCGGGGCGAGCGCGTCGTAAGCCGCGCGCTGGTCGGCGAACTGGGTATGGCCGCCGAGCGGGACGACGGTGCGCGCGTGCAGCAGCGAAGCAAGGCCGGGCAGGTACTTGAACGAGCTGTCGGTGTGCCACAGCTTGTTGCCCGCCTTGTACATGCGCTGGCGGCTATCGGCGCCCCATATCGTTCCGCTCGCGGTCAGGTTGGAAATATCGGCAAAGTTGCCGGGGAAGCGGCTCGGCGTGGCCTGCGGATCGAGCGTGCGTTCCTTCTCGATCGGCGCGAAGCGCTCGGCGAAGGCAAGCTGCTGCTCCGGCGCGATGTCCTGCTCGGAAAATATCAGCACCGCATAGGTCCAGAATGCCACCCGGATGGCGGCGAAGTCGGCATCCGGAAGCGGCTGGCGCTAATCCACGTCGCCGACTTCGGCGACGAAATCCGGCGTCACTGGCATGATCGTTATGGCCATGGTTGTCCCTCGATAGTACGCGGGCGCTGCTCGATGGCTGCCCGTGATTCCTGATGGGCATCCTGCCGTACATACTTGCCGTGCTCCCGCGCGAAGACGAGCTTAGCCGGCTCGCGCGCCGGCTGCAAATCGGCGTTCGACAATCGGCGTTCGACAATCGGCATTCGAAAATCGGTCATTCGAAAATCGGCATTCGACAGCCCGGGACAAGGCAGGCACACTTGCGCACTGGAGCATCGATGCTTCATATGACGACAATCACAATCAAAATCGCGAGCACGTTCTCGCGCCGCTGCCGCAGCAGCAGATCCGGCAACGGTTCGAGGCGCGCTTGCTCATCCAAGGGGCAGTGAAGATGGCGTCGAACCCATTACGCATCGGTTTCATCGGAGCAAACGGCAGATGGGGACCACGGGCGCACGCGCCGGCGCTCACGCGCCTGCCCGAGGTGGCGATCCATGCCGTGTGCACGGCACACGCGGATACCGCGCAAGCCGCGGCCGACAAGTATGGCGCCGCGCGCGCTTATAGCGACGTGAAGGTGATGAGCGCGGACCCGCAGGTCGAAGCCGCGCTCGTCGCCGTGCGCGTCCCGGCGCACCACGCCCTGAGCAAGGCGGCGCTGGAAGCAGGCAAGCACGTTTACTGTGAATGGCCGTTGGGGGCGAACACCAAGGAAGCCGAGGAACTGGCGGCCCTCGCGCGCAAGATGAACGTCAAAACCATGGTGGGCCTGCAGCGGCGGGCGTCGCCGGCGTACCTGTACCTGCGCGAGCTGGTGAAGGACGGCTACGTCGGCCAGGTGCTGTCGGTGCACATGACCCATATGGGCGGCGGCGTGCTCACCCGCACCGCCGACCGAACCTGGCAGCGGGACGTGACGCTGGGAGCCAATACGCTCACGATCACCTTCGGGCATTCGATGGATGCCCTTTGCATGGTCGCCGGCGAGCTCGCCGAAGTCTCGGCCGTGGTCAGCACGCAGGTGCCGCAGTGGTTCGAGTCCGATACCAAGCGATACGTCGATGTGACCTCGCCGGACAACGTGCTGCTCGCCGGCCGCCTGGATGGCGGCGCGGTGGTCAGCGTCCATCTCGGCATCAACCCGTATCACGGCAGCGGCTATCGCCTGGAGATCTACGGCAAGGAAGGTACGCTCATGATGGTGGGCGGCGGCGAGGCCGGGCAGGAGACGAAGCGCAAGATCCTGGGCGGACATAAGGACGACAAGACGCTGCAGGAGTTGCCGGTGCCCGATCGCTTCAAGTGGGTGCCGGATGACGTGCGGGGCTTGGGTGAGGCCTACGATGTCGGGCAGATGTGGGTCAAGTTCGCCGAGGCGATCCGCAACGGTGGCGAGGTCGAAGCCGACTTCGATCACGCCGTGCGCCGCCATCGCATGCTGGACGCGATCCGGCGCGCCTCCGAGACGGGTCAGCGGCAGAAGGTGCAGTAAACCCGCTTGCCATGCGCGTGACGAAACCCCGAGCGACGCTCGCAACGTGCAGCGGCGCGCACATCCTGCACGACGGCCTGACCGACGTGCTGTACGTGCTGCTGCCGGTGATCGCGCAAACGTTCGGGCTCAACTACGCGCAGATCGGCTTCATCCGCTCGGCCAACAAGGCGGCGCTGGCGGTGTTTCAGTTGCCCGCGGGGCTGCTGGCCGAGCGCTACGGCGAGCGCAGCCTGTTGGCGCTCGGCACCGCCTGCGCCGGCATCGGTTTCGTCGCGCTCGGTTTCGCATCCGGCTTCGTCGCCATTCTGGTGGCGCTCTTCATCGCGGGCCTCGGTAGCGCATTCCAGCACCCCTTGTCCTCCTCGATGATCTCGAACGCCTACCCGGTCGACGGACGGCGCATCGCGCTCGGGACGTACAACTTCGCCGGCGATGTCGGCAAGGTCGGCGTGGCGGGACTTTTCAGCATCCTGATCGCGGCCGGCATGGGTTGGCAAGGGCCCGCGACGGTGACGGGCGTGGTCGCCATGGCAGCCGCCGTGGTCTTCTATGCGCTGCTGCGCTCCGCCGGCGTCGGCAACCGCCCGCAGCGGGTCCATTCGCACGCCGCACAGAGCGGGAACGGCGGCTGGGGGCTGAGCAATCGCGAGGGCTTCGTCGCCCTTACCCTGATCGAGATCGTCGACTCGTCCATGCGCAGCGCCTTCCTCACCTTCGTCGCCTTTCTCATGCTGGCGAAGGGGCTGCCGGAAGGATGGGCGCTCCTTTCGGTCCCGCTGGTGGCCGCCGGCGGGATGGCGGGAAAGCTCGCGTGCGGCTTCCTCGCCGAGCGGTACGGCCCGGTGAGAACCATCGCCTTCACCCAGGGCACCTGCGCGCTCGGCATCATCGCCCTGGTCTACC
>JBOIEI010000218.1:0-6381 GCA_050741055.1 Burkholderiales bacterium
CCTTGTAGGCGCACAGGACCGGAACCGCGCGCAACAGCGCGCGCTGCATCGGCTCCCAGGCGGCGCCGGGCTTGCCGACGACATCGTCCTTGCTCACGCGCACGTTGTCGAAAACCACCTCGCACACGGCGCTGAGAAAGCCTTCCAGCACGCGCACGGATACGCCTTTTGCCTTGGCGTCCACGCGCAGCAGGCTGTGTGCCGAGCCGCCGTCGATGCGAACGGGCACCAGCAAGTCGGTGGCATGCAACGCGTCGTGCACCATGACCTTCGTGCCGGACACGGTGAGGCTCGATCCGTCCTGACGTGCCGCCGCCATGCGCACCTGCTCGGGCGACCAGCCGTACTGCGCCTCGGTGAGCGCCAGCGCGAGCACCTTCTCGCCGCTCGCGACCGCCGGCAGCCACGCCTGCTTCTGCGCGTCCGTCGCGGTCTCGAGCAGGATCTGCGCGCCGAGCACCGCGGAAGAAAAAAGCGGTCCGGGCACCGGCCCCGTGCCGAGCTCCTCGAACAGCACTGCGACATCGGTCAGGCTGTTGCCGGTGCCGCCGTATTGTTCCGGAATCGCCATGCCGCTCCAGCCGAGCTCGGCGAGCTTGGGCCACAGCATGGTCATCGTCTCGGCCGGATTGCGGTCGAGCTTCAGCAGCGCGTCGCGGTTACAGGCGTTGCGCACGAAGTCGCGCGCCGATTCCTGGATGAGCTGCTGGGTGTCGTCTAGGGAAAGATCCATTTGCGTTCTCGCTATCGAACCGTGCCGGCCTTCTCGCGCTCGCGCCGGCCCACGCCGATGCGCCGCGCCATGATGACCCGCTGGATGTCGGTGGTCGCGCCCGGATGCAGCGACGTGATCGCGTCGCGCTGAAAGTATTCGACCGTGCCCTTGAGCGGCCCCCAGCGTTCGTCCTTGGTGAGCACCCTGGGTCCGGCGATGCGCAGCATGCGGCTGGCGATGTCGAGGCCGGAGAGCTTGCGCCGCAGGCTGTATTGCGAGCCTTCGTAGGAGCGCGGCTGTCCGGTGTGTGACAGCCAGTGGTTACGCAAGGCGAAAAGGCGCGTGATCTCGGCTTCGATGAACATCTCGACCAGCTCGGCCCGGGCGTCGGGATCGTCCGCGATGGCGTGGCCGTCGAGCGGCTTGCGGCAGAACTCGAGGAATTCGTACACCACGCGCCGGTCGGCCAGGCGGCCTGCGCCGCCGTGCTCCATCTCCAGATGCGTGGTCGCGACCTTCCAGCCGTTGTTCTCGCCGCCCACCAGGTGGTCCGCCGGCACGCGCACGTTGTCGAAGAAGACCGTGTTCTTCACCCCCGAGCCGCTGCCGCCTTCGCCGCCGGTCGCGAGCAGATCCATCGGTGCGACGCTGATCCCGGGCAGGTCCATCGGGATCATGAGCCATGAAAGATTCTTGTGCCGCTCGCCTTTCGGGTCGGTGACGACGATGGCCCACGACTGGTCGGCGCCGTGCGAGCTGCCGACGAACACCTTCTGGCCGTTTACGACGTAGGCATCGCCGTCGCGGATCGCGGTGGTCTTGATGCCGGCGAGATCCGATCCCGCGCTCGGCTCCGTGAGGAGCTGCCAGGTGCGCACCTGGCCACGGCAGATCGGCGGCAGGAAACGCTTCTTCTGTTCCTCGGTGCCCCAGACCAGGATGGTGGGAGCGCCCATGCGGCCGCCGGCGTCGTAGTACGGCGGCAGCGACAGCCCGATGCGTGCCATTTCGTCGTAGAGGATGACGGTCTTTTCGGCATCCAGATCGCCGCCGCCGTATTGTCTGGGCAAGGTCGGGTAGAGCCAGCCCATCTCGCCCAGGCCCCGCCCGAGGCTGCGCCGGGTCTGGTACTGCTCGAGCGTCATGTCGCACGGATCGGCGGAATGCTCGATGCCGGGCGGCGTGTTCTTTTCCAGCCACGCGCGCACCTCGGCCCGAAATGCGCTTTGCTGGGGTGAATCTTCGATGGCGAAATTCATGGCTTGCTTCCTTACAGGAATGGCGTGCGCCGAAGGCGTCCTGTTTTGCGTCAATCCCGCGCACGCAGGAATCCAGAATCAATGACCCGTTCCTGGACTCCCGCACGCGCGGGAGTGACGTGGTTTACTCCCGCATCGCGCGCGCCTTCTTGGCGGCCGGCCGCTCCCAGCAGCGCTGCAGCCACGCCTGCACCTTGGGCCACTTGGCGAGGTCGACCGATAGCGCGCGGTAGAGCGCCGAGGCGACGTTCAGATCCGCCACCGAAAAATCGGGACCCGCGAGCCACTGCGACTTCGATAGCGCACCCTCCAGCACGTCGAGCGCGGGCACGACTTCGGTCCAGGCGGCTTGCGCGATCTCGGGCTTGCGCTCGGCTTCGGGCAGGGCGCTGGTGTGGTTGACGTAGTTGACGATCTGGCGATCGAGCCGGTCGGTTTCCCACAGGCTCCACTGCCAGGTGAGCGCTTCGTTCTTCGCATCGGTGGGGTAGAGCTTGCCGTGCTTCCTGGCGAGATACATGTTGATCGCCATCGACTCCGACAGGATGAAGCCGTCGTCGTCGATCACCGGCACGCGCCCATTCGCGTTCATTGCACGAAACTCGGGCGTCTTGGTCTCCGCCGAGCGCGGCAGGTAGTCCTTGTGCTCGTACTGCAAGCCGAGCTCGCCGAGCATCCACAGGGTGCGCAGACCGCGCGAGCGGGCCGAACCATAGAGTCGCAGCATGACGTCCTCCCGATACCGAAGGTGGGAGAATCATTCTACCCCGGTACGGGAATCCGGTTGTCGTTAGCGAGGATCGTTCGGGGCGGGCGAGGTCGGTCGCTCGATGCGCTCGATCAATCCTCCGCGTGACCTGGGCGACTGTTGCACCGGTGCGCTCTGGCTCGGCGGCGTGGAAGGCGTGGTCGCAGGAGGCGTGGTCGACCGCGGCGGCGTAGTAGCGGGAGGCGTCGGCTGAGGCGTCGACTGGGGCGGTGTCCTCCGGGGCGGGGTCGATTCGCGCGCAGGTGCCGGCTGACGGAACTT
Source organism: Burkholderiales bacterium (assembly GCA_050741055.1). Classification (GTDB taxonomy): domain Bacteria; phylum Pseudomonadota; class Gammaproteobacteria; order Burkholderiales; family WYBJ01; genus WYBJ01. The sequence continues at coordinate 3,005 of JBOIEI010000218.1, forward strand.
GAACTGAGGTGTGGTGCGAACGGCGGGCACCCAACCGAACTCCGTGTCGTACTCGCGCGAGTCGAGCCGGTCCGCGCGTGGCGTCATCACACCGCGCCCGACCAGCCGCTGTCCGGCGATGAGGCGCACGGGGCGCCAGTGGCCCTGCCGCGGCTGGCACAGCACGGCGCCGCTCCTGACCGCAACGGAGAAGTCGGCACTGCCGCGTCCGATCGTCACGGTGTACTCGGTGCCTTCGCTGCTCGCCGCGACGAATTCGCTGTCGACCTGAAAAACGCCGCTGACGGAGGCGAACACGCGGCCGAAAAAGGTGAAGATGCTGCCCATGCGCACGCGCGTGTCGTAGTCGAGCCAGACGCTGGCGCCGTCGACGAAATGGCACTGCGCATAGCTCGAAGCCAGTGTGCGGATCTCGTCGCCTATGAAAAGCGGCATGCCGTCTCGCGCAACCACGACGCGGCCGCCCTGCAGAACCTGCACCCGGCCTTGCACGTCGAGCGTAGCCACCCGGCGCGGACCCGAGGGTTCCGTGCCGGGAAGGCGATACGGCTCGGCGCAGCCGCCGAGCAGTATCGCGGCGCCGAGCACGAGCCTGCGCCGTTGCAACAATGCGGGTTGCGGATTCGGTGCGTCGGGCTCGCTCATTTCAGCCACCTCCTCGCCAGACGGCGAAACAGCGCGTAGGCAAATCCGAAGGCCGCCAGGTCGTACGCGCTGTTGAGCAGCACGTCTTCGGTTGCGACGATCGCCACCGCCGCCGCGAGGTACGCCGCCGCCGCCGCAGCCAGGAGCGCGCACGTTCCTGCACCGCTCAGCCGACGACACCTTACTCCCAAAGCGGCGCCGAATGTAGCGAAAACGCCCGCGAGCACAGCTTGTGCGACCGGCGGCGCGAAGCGCGGACTGGCAGCGGCTGCCAGCACGTTGATCGCATTGGCATGCAGCTCGTATCCGAACAGATCCACGCGCGCCAAGCCGTACGCGGTGCGAAACGACTCGCCTGGCGTTTCGAATCCCATCACGACCGTCTTGCCCGCGAAACGCTCGGCCGCGACCCGTCCGGCCAGCACGTCGGCCAGCGCGACGCGACGTGCCCGCAGCGCATCGATCGGCGCGAGGCGGACGATCAACTCGGCCGTTCGCGTTCCTGGGGTCATCGCCGGGCAGCCTTGCGCCCCCGCGACCTTGCCCCCGAGCACACTGTAACGGTATTGCATCGGCTTGCCGGCGGCTTCGAGCGTGAGCTCGTGGTCGCCGGGCTCGATCGAGACGATGCGACTGCCGCCGGCCGCGCCCAGTAGCGCCAGCGATGCAAGCTCGTTCGCCTGCCATCCGCCGTCTTCCCGGATGTCGAAGGCGAGCGCCACGGTTTGAGCGTAGCCGAGACGGCGTCCGACACAGGCGAGACCCACACCGGTTGCAGCGGCTGCTAGCTCCGGTACGGCGCGCGGTTTGCCGGCGTTGGCATCGATGAAGCTAAAGAAGACCTCGGTTCCCCGGTCGCGCGCTGCGCGCATCGCACCGGCGAAGGCGGCATCGGCCGCTCGCGGCTGGTGGAAGTGGATATCGAGAACGATGCGTCGCGCGCCGGCGCGAGCGAGTACGGCAACGGCTTCACCGAAGCGCGCACGCAGCGCGGGATCGTGCGCATCCGCCTCGGGCCCGATGCCGATCAGCATGAGACTCGAATCCAGCGGCAGAGGCGCCATCGCGTCGGCGAGCGCGAGCGTCCAGGTCGCGATGCGCGTATCGAGCGCAGCCAGGTCGAACAAGCGCGTCCAAGCCAGCAGTACCGCCAGTAGTGCGATCACCGGGATGCCCCAGCGCTTGGCCCGCTCGATGCGCAGCCGCGCGCGATTCGACTCCGCTTCGTCGCGCAGCCGCTTGCCAGTGAGCCGCGCGATGAGATCCTCCAGGCCGGCGTCGAAGGCATCGTGGCGAATGCGCGCGGCCTGCAGGCTCGCGAGCGGGTGCAGTGTCGCGGGCAGCTCTTCCGGGCGCAATGGCGTTGCGTCGTCGAGCAATACCGGCACGATGCGCTTGCCCTGTGCGAGGGCGCTTTCGATCTCCCATCGCGTCACGTCGTGCGGATCGTCGAGCCTGCGCATCCCCGAAGCATCGGCAAGCGAACGCCACGCGGCGCCGATCAGCACCAGCACGATGTCGGCGGCGCCGATGCGCTCGGCGAGCCGCTCGCGCCAATTCGCGCCCGGATCGATGCGCTCGGCATCCATGAACACATCGGCATCGGGCAACGCGGCACGCAGGCGGTCGTAGATGCGTCCGGAGTAGCCCGAGCTTTCGCTGCGCCGGTAGCTGATGAAGATGTTCAGGGCCTGCTCCAATGCCAAGCACCCGCAGCGCCGTCACTCGGTTCCGATCCGCGGCGACGCGTGCGCGCGTGCAGTATCCGATAAATCGGCGCAGGCGTCCGCATGCCGGGCGGTGCCACGCTGCAGTCGCGTCGCTTGGGTTACATTTATGGATATACCGTGCGCTGTGCGATGCAATAGGAATAAGGCAATGACGTCCTGAATAAGGGGCAGCATGGAAGCATTCGGATGAGCTGGGAAGACGAACTCGCAGAACTGCGCCGGCGCGAGGCGTTCGCGCGCGAAATGGGCGGCGCCGACAAGGTCAAGCGCCAGCACGACGGCGGCCGTCTCACCGTGCGCGAGCGCATCGATGCACTGGTCGATGCGGACAGCTTTCACGAGATCGGCGCGCTATCGGGCCAGGCGCGCTACGATGCTGGCGGAAACCTGACCGGATTCGTCCCGGCCAATTGCATCTTCGGCCGTGCGACGGTGGACGGCAGACCGATCGTCGTGTGCGGCGACGACTTCACCGTGCGCGGCGGCTCGGCCGATGCGACCATCAAAGAAAAGACCGTGATGGCGGAACAGATGGCGCACGAGTTCCGCCTGCCGATCGTGCGCATCATCGAGGGCTCGGGCGGCGGCGGTTCGGTGAAGACCATCGAAACCACGGGGCGCGCGAACCTGCCGGGCCGCGTCGGCGGCACGCAGGGTTACTGGTACGCAAGCGTCAATCTCGGCCAGGTGCCGGTGGTGGCGCTGGGGCTCGGCTCGGTGGCGGGGCTCGGCGCCGCGCGGCTCGCGGCCAGCCACTACTCGGTCATGACGAAGCGTACCTCGGCGATGTTCGTCGCCGGTCCGCCGGTGGTCGAGCGCATCGGGCAGAAGCTGAGCAAACAGGAGCTTGGCGGCTGGGAAGTGCAGACGCGTTCCGGCGCCGTCGATCACGCGGTCGACACCGAGGCGCAGGCATTTACCTGTGCGCGCCGATTCCTGTCGTATCTGCCGCCCTCGGTGTACGCAACGCCGCCGCTACTGGCATGCGAAGACGATCCGAAC
>JBOIEI010000219.1:0-2705 GCA_050741055.1 Burkholderiales bacterium
CGAGGGACCCAAGCCAGGGATACCGAAGTGCACGCGGGCGGTGACGATCTCGATCAGCAGCTCGGGCTGACCCTTGAACGCGACATGCTGTGGCTTGATCCCGGCGGCCATGTTGAACCGTGTGGTGGTCATGTGGGTGCCGCTGCCGGCGCCAGTCGTGCCAAAGAAGAACTTGCCCTCGCGCGCCTGCGCCATCGCAATGAGCTCCTTGACCGTCTTGATCCCCAGCGAGTGCGATACGGCCAGAACGCTCGTCGGATATCCGATCTGCGTGACCGCCACGAAATCCTTGATCGGATCGTACGCAGCTTTCGCCGCCAATACCGCGCTGACCGCGAACGACGACGAGATCATGCTCAGCGTGTATCCGTCGGGGGTCGCTCTAGCCACGGTCGCGTTGGCGAGCGATCCGCCCGCGCCGGACCGGTTTTCGTAGACGACCGGCTGCTTCCATAGCTCGGAGAGCTTCGGGCCGATCGTACGTGCGGTGAAGTCGGTCGAGCTGCCCGCGGAAAAGCCGATCACGATGCGCACCGGGCGCACGGGCCAGTCTTGTGCACCTTGTGCGCCCACTGCCGGCTGCGCGAAAGAAGAGGCTGCGACAAACCACACCGAGCACCATGCTACGACGATCAGTCTCACACGCCCTCCTTCAAGTGGCCCGGTCGAACCGAACGGCAGACGGGGCTGGTTACGTACGCTCCTTTACATAGCAGTGCCGGCCGTGAGATCGAGCGTGCATCGGCTCGCGGAATTTCGTGCGTGAAAAGCGAACGGGCGGCGTGACGAACGAGAAACGACGAAGCGCGCAAATCAGGAAATGCGGCTTTCGCAAGTGTGATGAAGTGTGAGAAGCGCTCGTCCACGCATGCGTAACAAGCGTACGTAGGTTACACCTACTGGGCATGGAACGAAAGGTATGTCCATTGCACCCCTTCGGTAACCCTTTGTTCCGAGTCACACGGCGCCTTGGAGAACTGCCGAGCCCGGGAGCACCGCCGACGGCACTCGCTTCCAGTGCGCATGGGCCTAGCGACGTACGCGATCCGCGCGTTGCGGCAATGTCCTACGCGATCCTCGCCACGGTGGCGCACGGCTAGACGGGTGGTGCCCAATGCCTTGAAATGCCTCCGCCTGTCGACAGAGGAGCAAGACATGATTGTTCACAAGCGTATTGGCGCAGTGTTGGCGTTATCGTTCGCCGCAGCCTATCCCGTCACCGCAGCAGCGCAGGAGAACTACCCGAGCAAGCCGATTCGCTTCATCATCGGCTTCCCACCGGGCGGCAGCAACAACATCGTCGCGCGCGCCATCGCGCCCAAGCTTTCGGAATACCTGGGCCAGCAGGTCGTGGTCGACAACCGCGGCGGCGCCAACACCTCGATCGCCACCGCACTGGCCGCGCAGGCGGAGCCCGACGGCTATACGATCCTCATGAACGCTCCGGGTCACACCACCAATCCCTGGCTCATCAAGAACCTGAGCTTCGATTCCATCAAGGACTTCGAGTTCATCACCCAGATCGGGCGCGCGTCGAACCTGCTGGCCACCCATCCGTCGTTCCAGCCGCGCAGCGTGCGCGAGCTGATTGCCTACTCCAAGAAGAACCCGGGGAAGGTCAACTACGGCTCGTCCGGAATCGGCACCTCGGTGCACCTGTCTGCGGAGCTGTTCCAGTACATGACTGGCATCAAGTGGGTTCATATCGCCTACAAGGGCGGCGGCCCGGGGCTCGTGGCGCTGCTGGCGGGCGAGGTATCGCTCTACTTCGGCAACGTGCCGACGGTCATTCGCCATGTCCGCGCCGGCAAGCTGAACGGCCTGGCAACGACCGGCCTGAAACGGTCGCCGGGCGCGCCGGATCTCCCCACCGTCGCGGAGACTGTCCCGGGATTCGAAGTCCAGCCCTTCTGGGGGCTGTCGGCGCCGGCCGGGACGCCCCCCGCGATCCTGCAGCGCCTGCACAAGGAAACCATTCGCGCGCTGAACGATCCCGACGTGCGCAAGCTGCTGGAGGGCCTTGGCGCGGAGGTACTCGGCACCTCGCCCGAGGAGTATTCCCAATTCATACGCAGTGAAACCGCCAAGTGGGGCAAAGTCATCAAGGCAGCCGGCATCAAGCCGCTGTGATCGACCAATACGCCCGCGGCTAGCGGGCAGCCCCGATTACGCAGCGGCAGAGCTCAACACCGCCGCCGGGTCGAGATTGCGGCTCAGCTCGCGCCGAACTTCATGCCAGTGAAACAGCACGGAGTTGCGCACGATCTCCGCATCGAGTTCCTTCAGACCGTCGGCGATCGGCGCCCAGTAGACCACCGCGTCGGGGCTCTCCGCAAACGCAACCCCGTTGTCATCGGCGCCCGGCAGCGCCGCCAGCCTCAGGCGCGAGCGCACGCGTGCCGCGTGAGCCTCGAACTCCGGTCCGGCATCCGCCGGCGTGCCGGTTTCGCGCAGGATCTGCTCGACGAGATCGAGCACGAGGCGGCGGGCCGCCTCGGCGCAGGCGGCGCACTGCAGCATGCCGCCGACATGAAGCGCAAGGTCGGACAGGCAAGCAAGCCACACGTGCCACTTGGCGATGTTGATCGAAACCACGAAGTCGTCATTGTCGAACAGTTCGGGAAAGCGCGTCCCGGCGCGCGTGCGTAGGTAACCGTACAGCGTCATCTGCGCCACGCGGTTGGCGCGTGTCTGCACGAACGTGC
>JBOIEI010000220.1:0-6226 GCA_050741055.1 Burkholderiales bacterium
GGACGGACGCCCGGATGCGAGGCGAGTGGCCGCCGTGCCGCGCGGCGGCTGCGGTTTCGATACGGTCTCGGAGGCATAAGCTTCGGGATGCAGCGCGCGATGAATCTTCTCGGCGGTGATCGGCAGCTCGGTGATGCGCACGCCGACCGCGTCGGCAATCGCGTTGGCGATGGCAGCGGGAATCGCGTCGAGGCCGATCTCGCCGATGCCCTTGGCGCCGAAGGGACCGCTCGGCTCGTACGAATCGGCGAAGGCCACGTGCTGCTTGGGCATCATCATCGCCGACGGGATCGGATAGTCGACGAGCTGCGGATTGGTCGGCGCGCCGTTGTACCAGTCGAAGTACTCGACCATGGCGAGGCCGATGCCTTGCGTCACCGCGCCATGCACCTGGCCTTCAGCCGCTGCCGGATGGATCACGGTGCCGCAATCGACCGCGGAGGCGACTTCGAGCAGCTTCACCTGACCCGTATCCGGATCGACCTCGACCTCCACCGCCTGCGCGACGAAGTTGTACGCGCCCGATTCGTTGCCGAAGCGGCTGTGATCCGGAAACTCCGAGGGATTGTCGAACGCGCCGACGCCGATGATCGGCTCGCCGCCGGGGCGATAGATGTTCGCGCGCACGACCGCTGCCACCGGTTTGTACGCGCTCTCGGGCCCGCGCCGCGGACCGATCATGCCGTTGACGATGCCGAGCTCGTCGGCCGGCATGCCGAACTGTCGCGACGCCGCCTCCAGCAACTGGTTCGCCGCCGCGCGCGCCGCGTTCTTGACCGCGTTTCCCGCGACATAGGTGACCCGGCTCGCCAAGGCGCCCAGCGCATACGGATGCACGTCGGTATCGGGTCGGGTGATGTCGACGTCCTCGAACGGCAATCCCAGCTCCTCGGCCGCGATCTGGCGCAACACCGTGAGCGTTCCCTGCCCGATCTCGCCTTCTCCGCTGATGATGGTGGCGCGACCGTCGTCATTGATGCGCACGATGGCCGATGCGCCGTCCCAGTCGCCGAAGCTGCGGCGGCCGTTCACGTGCACGCTGCAACCCATGCCGAGCCCGCGATTGCACCCGCGCGCGTCGCCTTCACGCGCGGGTGCCTCGCCTTTGTCCGTGCGTGCTTCGCGCTTGCGCCGCCAGCCGATCAGGTCGGCCGCCTTGTCGATGCAAGCTTTAAGCTCGCAGCTCGTGATCTTGTGATTGTGCGGCGAGACGTCGCCCGGCTCGATCGCGTTCATCCGCAGCAGGTCGACCACGTCGATGCCGAGCTTCTCGGCCGCCAGGTCCCATGCCTGCTCCACTGCCCAGTCGGCCGAGGGATTGCCGAAGCCGCGGAAGGCGCCGGTCGGCACGAGGTTGGTATAGACCAGACGCGAGTGGGCGCGTGCGCAGGGATACTTGTAGAGCGCATCGTGACGCACCGTGGCGGCGCCGAGAATGGCCTGCGACTTTCCCGTGTAGGCGCCGTTGTCGGCCCACATGCGGATTTCCTTCGCGGCCACGCGCCCGTCGCGATGAAATCCGAGCCGCACCCAGTAACGCATCGGCATGCGCGGGTGACTGGCGAGAAACTCCTCTTCGCGCGTATGAATGAGCTTGACCGCACGTCCCGCCTTGCGTGCAAGCAAAGCGCAGATGACCGAAGCATTGTCATCACCTGACTTGCCGCCGAAGCCGCCGCCGACTTCGGTCTGGATCACCCGAATCTTCGATTCCGAGATGCCGAGCGCGACCGAATAGCGGCCGCGGGCGAGATAGGGCGTTTGCGTGTTGCACCACATCGAAACCCGATCGCCCGACCACTGCGCTACGCAACCGATGGTCTCGAGCGCCGTATGCCACTGCCGTACGGTCTCCCAGGTGCCCTCGACCACGACCTCGGAAGCGCGGAATCCGGCATCCACATCACCACGCTCGAACGAGAACTCGTGCGCGAGGTTTCCCGGTGTATCGTCGTGTACCAGCGGCGCCCCTTCGGCGAGGGCTTCGTCGAGCGAGAGCACCGCGGGCAGGACTTCGTATTCGACCTCGATCCTGTCGATTGCCGCGCGCGCGGTCTCGGCATCCAAGGCGGCGACGGCAGCCACTTCGTCGCCGACATAGCGCACCCTGTCGATCGCGAGGGGATAGAGGTCGGGGCGGAAAGCGCCCCACTTGCGCGCTGCCGTATCGGCGCCGGTGACGATCGCCTTGACGCCCGGCAGCGCCCGGCCCGCATCGACCTTGATATTGACGATACGCGCGTGCGGATGCGGGCTGCGCAGTACCGCCGCGTGCAGCATGCCGGGAAGCTGGATGTCGGCGACATACTGCGCGGCCCCGGTGACTTTCGAAGGCGCATCAGTGCGCGGCACGTCCCGCCCGACGACCAGCAGGCCGGCTCGCGCCACGCGCGCGTCTCGCGCGCATCTTCCTGGCACAGGGTTCGATGTGCTCATCGACGGTTCGCCTTCGCGAGCAGGGCGATCGCCTCGGTGTAGGCCTCGCGGATGCGGGCGTAGCCGGTGCAGCGGCAGTAGACGCTGTCCATGCTTTCCACGATCTCGGCTTCGTCCGGATTCGGATTGCGTTCGAGCAGCGCGACCGCGGCCATGACATGCCCCGGTGTGCAGATCCCGCATTGCAGGGCGGCGCGATTCACGAACGCCTGCTGCACGGGGTGCAGGCCGTCGGGCGTCGCAAGACCTTCGATGGTGCGCACTTCGGCGCCGTCGACCAACGCGGCAAGCTGCATGCAGGATGCGACCGGAGCGCCGTCGACGATCACGGTGCACGTGCCGCAGGCGCCGATGCCACAGCCGTGCTTGGTGCCGGTCATCCGCAGGTCTTCGCGCAGGACGTCCACCAGCAGGCGATCGTCGCTTTTCAGGGCAACCTCCACAGGGTCGCCGTTCAGAGAAAATCGCAGTTGCATATCTGTGCCTGCTCCGTGTCCCGATTGCCTGCGGGCGCTTTCGGCGTACCGGACTATCATCCGGGAGGTAACGTTACCTCGGGCGCCAGATGCAAGCGCCGAGCGCGGCGCACGAATCGACGATCGTCGAAGGTCACGAGACGCTCGCAGTTCCTGCTGCACGCCCAGTGCAGCGCATCGGTGAAGTCCAACCCTTGACGATGAAGCTGAAGGGCGTCTTTCACCGCGTCCCACCGCTCGACTGTAACGTGGCTCATACCGAGCAAGTGTTCGATTACCCGACAGTAGTCTTCGGGTGCCAGGCCGTAGAATCCGCGCATTACCCATTCAAGCTCGAGTACCACCGTCAAGGGAACCAGTATTGCACTGGACTCCAGTACGACTCGGCGCGCGATCGGCCGCTGCCGTTTGGCTTCCGGATCATCCGGATCATCGCAATAAAAGCGGGCGAGAATGTTGGTGTCGACCGCGATCATGTCGTACCGCGGCGTCTTCCAACCATCAAGGCAGGATCGAAGTCCGAAAGCCTGCGCGTCCGACCTGAGGACTTGACCTTCACCAGCCCATAGCCCGCAGCAGGGTCGGACGCCTGCACCCGCCGCCGTACCACCAGGCGTATCGCTCCGCCTTCATCGACGAACTCGAGCTGGGTACCGGGCGTGAGCTCGTAACGTGCGCGGATCTCTGCCGGAATGACAATCTGGCCCTTGGCTGTAAGGGTGGCGGCTGGCATATTGGCTCCGATTCAAACGACGCAGTCTACCACAGCTTACGCGGTAAGACATTCGACGTCGAGCGCTATGCGGACGCGAAGCATCTGCATCAGGGTGAAGGCGCCAATGACCGGCGCCCCAAGCATCATGACCGGCGTTGGCCGATCCCGGCCAGCAGGGCGTTATCATTGACATACCCAGCTCGAGCCGCCCGCGCCATGACTTCTCTCGTCTTCGACACCCACTTCCACATCATCGACTTCCGCTTTCCCGTAAGCGAGAACCAGGGTTTCATGCCGCCCAGCTTTCCGGTGGAGGACTACCGCACCCGCACGGCGGGGCTCGGAATCGCGGGCGGCGTGGTGGTGACCGGCTCGTTCCAAAACTTCGATACCGCGTTCATGCGCGATGCGCTGGCGAAGTTCGGTCCGACCTTCGTCGGCGTGGCGCAGCTGCCAGCCGACATCCCCGATGCGGAAATCATGGCGCTGGACGCGATCGGCGTGCGCGGCGTGCGCTTCAACCTGGTCCGGGGCGGGTCGGCGGGGATCGGGGACCTCGACCGCGTCGCGCGCCGCATCTACGACCTGGCGCGCTGGCACGTCGAGCTCTATGCCGATGCGAAGGATCTTGCGCCGGTGTTCGATACGGTGAGCCGCCTGCCCGCGACCAGCATCGCGCACCTGGGCCTGTCCATCGAGGGGCTGCCCACGCTGCTACGCCTGGTGGAGCGCGGGATGAAGGTGAAGGCGACCGGTTTCGGGCGCATCGACATGGATCCCGCCCCGGCGATCCGGGCGCTCGTGAAGGCCAACCCGGAGAGCCTCATGTTCGGCTCCGACCTGCCCTCGCAACGCGCGCGGCGGCCGTTCGAGCCCGCCGACATGGACCTCATCCGGGCGAACACCGACCCGGCGCTCGAACGCAAGGTGTTCTACGACAACGCGGTCAAGTTCTATCGACCGCGAGCAAGCGCGTAAGCGGGGGTCAGCTTTCCAGGCGCTCCCCCGCCCGCTGTATCCGCCGCAATCCCTCCTCCAACTGCTCGATCGAAGTCGCGTAGCTGATGCGGAAGTTGGGCGAGATGCCGTAAGCATCGCCCTGCACCACAGCGACCTCGGCAGACTCCAGCAGATAGCCCGCGACATCGCTGTCGCTCCCCAGCAGCTTGCCCTCGGGCGTGCGTTTGCCGATCCAGCCGGCGCACGAGGGGTAGACGTAGAACGCGCCCTCGGGCTTTGGGCAAGATAGCCCGGGAATGCGGTTGAGCCCATCCACGACGAGATCACGCCGCTGCCGGAAGATGGCATTGCGCTCCGCGATGAAGTCCTGCGGCCCGTCCAGCGCGGCGATCGAGGCCATCTGCGCGATCGAGTTCGGGTTCGTGGTGCTTTGCGACTGGAGCTTGCGCATGGCGCCGATCAGGTGCGTCGCCCCCGCGCCCCAGCCGATGCGCCAGCCCGTCATCGCGTAAGCCTTGGAGACGCCGTTCACCGTCAAGGTGCGCTCGTAAAGGCGCGGCTCGACCTGGGCGATGGTGGCGAATTCCGCGCCGTCGTAGCGCAGGTGCTCGTACATGTCGTCGGTCAGCACCCAGACGTGGGGATGGCGCAGCAACACCTCCGCCAACGCCGCCAATTCGGATCGGCTGTAGATCGCACCGCTGGGATTGTTGGGTGAATTCAGCATGAGCCAGCGTGTGCGCGGCGTGATCGCGCGCTCGAGTTGCTCGGGCTGCAACTTGAAGCCGTGTTCCTGCAGACACGCGACCGGAACCGGAATCGCATCGCACAGGATCGCCTGATCGATGTAGGACACCCAATAGGGCGCGGGCACGATGACTTCGTCGCCGGGGTCGAGCGTCGCCTGGAAGGCGTTGTAGATGACCTGCTTGCCGCCGTTAGAAACCGAGATCTGCCCGGGTTGGTAGTCAAGGCCGTTCTCGCGCTTGAACTTGCGACACACCGCCTGCTTGAGCTCGGCGATGCCGTCGACCGTGGTGTAGTGGGTGAAATCCTTTCGCATCGCCTCGACCGCCGCCTGCTTGATGTGCTCGGGCGTTGGAAAATCGGGCTCGCCCTGGGCGAACGAAATGATGTCGCGCCCCCGCGCCTTCATCTCCGTGGCGATCTGAGTCAGGTAGTTGCTCGGCGACTGCTTGATGCTGCGCACACGTTGCGAGAGAAATTCGCGGGTCGATCCGTTCGCCATCATGCCTGCTCCCTCAAGCCATCCCGATCGGCTCCGCCAGCGGCTCCACGATATCTCCCGGCCGGGCCCGCATCATCTCGTGTAATTCCCGGCGCACGGCCGCGTACGCCGGGTCGTCGAAACGGATCACCATTTCTCCCGGGTCGTTCACGAGATCGTACAGCTCGTCCGCGCCGGAATCGAGCTCGAACGTGCACTTGTGCGTCTTCGTGCGCACGGTGCGAAGCTTCAGCCCCACGCCGCAGCGCGACGGATGCACGTGCCATTCGCTGTAAGCGACCGGACGCGTTTCATCGCGCCCCTCGAGCAGCGGCCGCAGGCTGCGGCTTTGCAGCGTCCGCGCCGGTGCGACACCAGAGTAATCGTGGAAGGTCGCAGCCAGGTCCAGCG